>NZ_JBHVWC010000029.1:41506-107088 GCF_042882445.1 Kitasatospora sp. NPDC058218
ATATACATACCCCACCCCCGCCCCCCCGCGCCTTTTTTCTCAAACATATAGTCGAACACTTCCCCCCCCGCCCGCGGGGGGGCGGGGGGGGGGGGCGGCGGGGGGCCCCCCCCCCCCGCTTCGGCGCGCCCGACCGGGCCCGCCGGGGACGTGGGGCACGTCGTCCCGGCCGCCTCGGCCGCCACCTGCGCCCGGCCGACTGGGAGCGCTCTCACCGATGCTCCGGGAACCCGCTAGGCTCTGGGGACGAAGCGTCCGCGCGCGAGAGGAGCCCACGGTGCCGGAGCAGACGCCGCGTCCGACGCTGGAGTCGGTCGCCGAACGGGCCGGGGTCTCCCGGGCCACGGCGTCGCGGGTGGTGAACGGCGGCGAGGGAGTCCGCGAGGCCCTGCGGAAGAAGGTCCGGCGGGCCGTCGAGGAGCTCGACTACGTCCCGAACCCGGCCGCCCGGACGCTGGTGACCCGGCACAACCGGGCGATCGCCGTGGTGGTGGCCGAGCCCGGCAGCCGGCTGTTCTCCGACCCCTTCTTCGCCCAGCAACTGCGCGGCATCGGCCGCGAGCTGTCCGCCGCCGACCACCAGATGGTCCTGATGATGGTCGAGGACCAGCACGACTACGAGCGGGTCGGCCGCTACCTGGCCGGGGGCCACGTGGACGGCGCGCTGCTGTTCTCGCTGCACCAGCCGGACCCGCTGCCCGACATGGCGCGCAAGGTCGGGCTGCCCTTCGTGGTGGGCGGCCGACCGGGCTGGGCGGGCGCCGAGTCCGACCGCGACCTGGTCTACGTGGACAGCGACAACCGGGGCGGCGCCCGGCTGGCGGTCGGCCACCTGCGGGCGCTCGGGCGCAGGGCCATCGCCACCGTCACCGGTCCGCTCGACCAGACCTCCTCGCTGGACCGGCTGGACGGCTACCGGGACGTGCTGCCCGACGGCGACCCGGCACTGATCGCCGAGGGCGACTTCACCCCGGACGGCGGCGGCCGCGCGATGGCCGAACTGCTGGCCCGCCGGCCCGACCTGGACGCGGTGTTCGCCGCCTCCGACGCGATGGCCTCGGGCGCGCTGCGGGTCCTGCGGGAGGCGGGCCGCCGGATCCCGGAGGACGTCGCCGTGGTCGGCTTCGACGACGTCGAGTCGATCGCCGCCTGGACGGAGCCGCCGCTGACGACGGTGCGCCAGGACATCGAGGAGATGGGCCGGTTGATGGCCGGCCTGCTGCTGCGCCGCTTGGTCGGTGCCGGGGCGCGCCCCGCGGCGGCGGCCGGCGCCCCGCGGGGTCTGCCGCCCGGTGGCCCCACCTCCGTGATCACCCCGACCCGGCTGATCCTGCGCGCCTCGGCCTGAGCGCCTGAGCGCCTGAGCGGATGACCGGGCCTGAGTGCCTGACCGGGCCTGACCGGGCCTGAGCGCGCCGCCTGCCCGAGCGCCGGGGGCTCCGGACCCGGACGCGCGCCTGGGCCCGTGCGCCCGCTCTCCGCGCCCGGCCCGTACCTGGCGCCCGCCCCCACGCCGCCACGGCGTCCGCCTTCACGCCCTGAACGCCGAGCGCGCGGTGTCCCGGAGATTACGTTCGGGTTTCGACCTCTTGACCGCCGCGCCGCCGCGCGGCACTCTCCTCTCAGCGCCTGAGAGCGCTCTCAAGAGAGCGCTCTCAGAACGGACCGGCCCGCATTCTCGCCTCGTCGCCTTCCCACGCTCGCCCGCGCCCCCCTCGTCCTTGCGTCCTCGTGCCCCGCCGCTCCGCCCGCGCCGCCCGAAACCAACCCCACCCGCCCCGCCAGGGAGTCCTCATGCGCCGCTCCACCGCCGTGCTCGGCAGCACCGCCCTCGCCGCCACCCTCCTGCTCACCGCCTGCGGCAGCTCCGCCGGCTCCTCCGACGCCGCCGACGGCAAGGTGACCGTCACCGTCGACCTCTTCGGCACCTTCGGCTTCAAGGAGAGCGGCCTCTACGAGGAGTACATGAAGCTGCACCCCAACATCACCGTCAAGCAGACCGACACCCAGGACGAGGGCCAGTACTGGCAGGCCCTGCAGACCAAGCTCGCGGGCGGCGGCGGCCTCGCCGACATCCAGGGCCTGGAGGTCGGCCGGGTGGCGAGCGTGCTGCAGAAGCAGGCCGACAAGTTCACCGATCTGAAGACCCTCGGTCTCGGCTCGGTCAACGACGAGCTGGTGCCGTGGAAGGGTGCCGCCGTGAAGACCACCGACGGCAAGGTCCTCGGGGCCGGTACGGACATCGGTCCGGAGGCGATCTGCTTCCGCACCGACCTGTTCAAGGCGGCCGGCCTGCCCACCGACCGCACCGAACTGGCCGCCCGTTGGTCGACCTGGCAGGGTTATCTGGACCTCGGCAAGGAGTACGTCGCCAAGGCCCAGGCCGGCAACGTCTGGACCGACAGCGCGGCCGGCCTCTTCACCGCCGAGGTCGGCCAGCAGAAGGTGCGCTACGCCGACGAGAGCGGCAAGCCCGTCTTCGACAGCAGTCAGGCCGTGAGGACCGCCTGGGCCGACGCGGGCCGGCTGGTCGCGGACGGCCTGTCCGCGAAGCTCCCGCAGTGGACCCCGGAGTGGAACAAGGCCTTCAGTACCGGGAAGTTCGCCACCCTCAGCTGCCCCGCCTGGATGCTCGGCTACATCAAGGGCCAGGCGGGCGAGGCCGGTTCGGGCACCTGGGACGTCGCCGCCGGCCCCGGCCGGACCGGCAACTGGGGCGGCTCCTACCTGGCCGTCCCCAGGACGGCCAAGCACCCGAAGGAGGCCGCCGCGCTGATCGCCTGGCTGACCGCCAAGGAGCAGCAGACCACCCTCTTCACCAAGCAGGGCTCCTTCCCGTCCTCCACCGGCGCACAGGCCGCGATCAAGGACGTGACCGACCCGTACTTCGCCAACGCGCCGATCGGCCGGATCTTCAGCGAGTCGGCGGCCGCGATGCCGGCCCAGGTGCTCGGTGTGGACGACGGCGTGATCGGCAAGGCGTTCACCGACGCCCTCGGCGAGGTCGAGCGGACCGGCACCGCTCCCGACACCGCCTGGAAGCACGCGATGGACAACATCCGCAAGGCCAACGGCAGCTGACGCGAGCTCAGGACCACTCCACGATGGCCATCACCTCCGCCGCCCGCCTGCCCGCGGCCGACCCGGCGAAGCCCGGGACCGGCCGGGCCTGGCGGCTCTCCCCCTACGGCTTCCTCGCCCCGTTCTTCGTCCTCTTCGCCGCCTTCGGGCTGTTCCCCCTGCTCTACACCGCCTATGTCTCGCTCCACCGGGTCGAGTTGCAGACCACCGACCGGATGGACTGGCTGGGCCTGCAGAACTACGGCCGCCTCCTGGCGGACCCGTTCTTCTGGAACGCGCTGCGCAACACCTTCACCATCGGGGTCCTCTCCACCGTTCCCCAGCTGATGATGGCCCTCGGCCTGGCCCACCTGCTCAACTACCGGCTGCGCGGCCGGTCCTTCTACCGGGTCGCGATGCTGCTGCCGTACGCGACCTCGGTGGCCGCCGCCACGCTGGTCTTCGCCCAGCTCTTCGGGCGGGACTACGGCCTGATCAACTGGGCGCTGGGCCGGCTGGGCCTGAGTCCGGTGGACTGGCAGGCCGACACCTGGGCCTCGCAGTTCGGCGTCTCCGCCATCGTCACCTGGCGGTGGACGGGCTACAACGCGCTGATCTACCTCGCCGGCATGCAGGCCATCCCCGGCGAGCTGTACGAGTCGGCGGCGGTGGACGGCGCCTCCCGGTGGCAGCAGTTCCGGCACGTCACCGTCCCGGGCCTGCGCCCCACGATCGTCTTCACCGTCGTGGTCTCCACCATCGGCGCCACCCAGCTGTTCGGCGAACCGCTGCTGTACGAGGGCAACGCCGGCGGCGGGATCTCCCACCAGTACCAGACCCTCGGCCTCTACCTGTACGAGCAGGGCTGGAGCTTCTTCCACCTCGGGCGCGCGGCCGCGGTCGCCTGGGTGATGTTCCTGCTGATCGTCGTCCTCGCCCTGCTGAACGCGGCGATCGCCGCCCGGCGCAACCGTACGGACCGGTGACCCGCATGCGACCGACCCCCCGATCCCCGTTGCACGGCGGCCCGCTCGTCCACGTGGTGCTGATCGCCGCCACCCTGGTGTTCGCGTTCCCGTTCTACTGGACGCTGGTGGCCGCCAGCCGCTCCAACGCCGAACTGAGCTCGGCCTCGCCGGCACTGACTCCCGGCCCCAACCTGCTGCACAACATCGGCGAGGCCCTGGCGCAGGCCGCGATCGGCGACGCGCTGCTGAACTCGCTGATCGTCTCGGCGACCGTCACGGCCGGGGTGGTGCTCTCCTCGACGCTGGCCGGCTTCGCCTTCGCCAAGCTGCGCTTCCGCGGCCGGGGACTGCTGCTGGCGGTCACCGTCGCCACCGTGATGATCCCGCCGCAGCTCGGCGTGATCCCGCTGTTCATGGTGATCGTCCGGCTCGACCTGCAGAACACCCTGCCGTCGGTGATCCTGCCCTCGCTGGTCTCGGCCTTCGGGGTGTTCTTCATGCGGCAGTACCTGATCCAGGCGCTGCCGGACGAACTGATCGAGGCCGGCCGCGTCGACGGCGCCTCGCTGCTGCGGATCTTCCGATCGATCGTGCTGCCGGCCGCCCGTCCGGGGATGGCGGTGCTGGGCATGCTGACCTTCATGGCCACCTGGAACGACTTCTTCTGGCCGGTCGTCGCCCTCAGCTCGCAGAACCCCACCGTGCAGGTCGCGTTGAAGTCCCTGGGGCAGGGGTACGTTCCCGACCAGTCGATCGTCATGGCCGGCACCCTGATCGGCACGCTCCCCGTCCTGCTGGTCTTCGGCGTCCTCGGCCGCCAGATCGTCGGCGGCATCATGCAGGGCGCCGTCAAGGGCTGACCCCCCGACCCACACCTCCGGAAGGCGACATGACCGACCACGCCCGACCCCTCGCGTTCCCCGCCGACTTCCTCTGGGGCGCGGCCACCGCCGCCTACCAGATCGAGGGTGCGGCCGGGGAGGACGGCCGCACCCCGTCCATCTGGGACACCTTCAGCCGGACGCCGGGAAAGGTCCGCAACGGCGACACCGGCGACATCGCGACCGACCACTACCACCGGTTCCGCGAGGACATCGCGCTGATGGCCGAACTCGGCCTGCCCGCCTACCGGTTCTCGATCTCCTGGCCGCGCGTCCAGCCCGGCGGCAGCGGCCCGGTCAACAAGGCCGGGCTCGACTTCTACGACCGGCTGGTCGACGGACTGCTGGAGCACGGCATCACCCCGGTCGCCACGCTCTACCACTGGGACCTGCCGCAGGAGTTGGAGACTCCGGCCGGGGGCGGCTCCGCCGCGGGCGGCGGCTGGACCGACCGGTCGACCGCCCGGCGCTTCGCCGAGTACGCGGCCCTGGTCGCCGGCCGTCTGGGGGACCGCGTCGGCGCCTGGACCACCCTCAACGAGCCGTGGTGCAGCGCCTTCCTCGGCTACGGCAGCGGCGTCCACGCCCCCGGCCGCACCGACCCGGCCGCCGCGCTCACCGCCCACCACCACCTGCTGCTCGCCCACGGCCTCGCCGTCGGCGCGCTGCGGGCCGAACTCCCGGCCGGGGCCCGGATCTCCCTCACCCTCAACCTGGCGGCGGTGCGCCCGCACACCGACGACCCGGCCGACCACGAGGCCGCCCGGAGGATCGACGGCCTGGCCAACCGGATCTTCCTCGACCCGGTGTTCCACGGCCGCTACCCGGCCGACGTGCTCGCCGACACCGCCGGCGTCACCGACTGGTCCTTCGTCCAGGACGGCGACCTCGCCGAGATCGCCCGGCCCGTCGACGCGCTCGGCATCAACTACTACACTCCGACGGTGGTCGCCGCCGACGACCCGGCCGACCCCGCCCCGCGCCAGGACGGCCACGGCGGCGAACGGTCCCCCTGGCCCGCCGACCACGGCATCCGCTTCCTCCCGGCCGACGGCGAGCGCACCGCGATGGGCTGGCCCGTCGACGCCGACGGCCTCTACGAACTGCTCACCCGGCTCCGCGACGACCTGCCCGGCCTGCCCCTGCTGATCACCGAGAACGGCGCCGCCTACGACGACTACAGCGACCCCTCGGGCGCCGTGCGCGACCCCGAGCGGATCGCCTACCTGCGGGCCCATCTCACCGCCGTCCACCGGGCGATCGCCGCCGGCGCCCCCGTGCGCGGCTACTTCCTCTGGTCCCTGCTGGACAACTTCGAGTGGGCGTACGGCTACGGCAAGCGCTTCGGGATCGTCCACGTGGACTTCGCCTCCCAGCGGCGCACGCCCAAGGACAGCGCCCGCTGGTACGCGGAGGTCGTCCGCACCGGCGAACTCCGCCCGGCCGGCCCGCCGTCCTGACCCCGGCCCCTGGCGAAGGTCCCCGGCGGCGGGCGCCGGACGGCCGGGAATGCGATCCCCGGCGGCGGTCGTTGCCGCTGAGGTGACTACTGCTGCGCCTGCGATCCGTCTCTCGGTACTGGACCGTTCCCGGACGAGACAGGGGAAGGAGCCGGCCCAGGCGCTGCGGGACACGGTGGCGTTCGCCCGGCACGCCGAGCGGCTCGGCTACCACCGGTTCTGGGTGTCGGAGCACCACGGCGTCCCCGGCGTGGCCGGGTCGGCACCGACCGTGCTCGCCGCGGCGGTGGCGGCGGTCACGACCGGGATCCGGGTCGGGACGGGCGGCGTGATGCTCCCCAACCACCAGCCGCTGGTGGTGGCCGAGCAGTTCGGGGTGCTCGCCGCGCTCTACCCCGGCCGGATCGACATGGGGCTGGGCCGCTCGGTGGCCTTCACCGACGGCGTCCGGCGGGCACTCGGCCGGGACAAGGACGCTGCGGACCGCTTCGCCGAGCAACTGGCCGAGCTGCTCGGCTACTTCGACGGGTCGGGGCGCACCCGGCAGGACGTCCATGCCCGCCCCGCCGAGGGCCTGGACGTCCCGGCCTTCGTCCTGGCCACCGGCGCGGGCGCCGACATCGCCGCCGACGCCGGGCTCCCGCTGGTCATCGCGGCCGTGCGCGGGGAGGAGCGGATGCTGGCCGCCATCGACCGCTACCGCGCCCGGTTCCGCCCCTCCGCGCAGGCGGCGCGCCCGTACGTCGTGGTCTCCGGCACGGTGGCGGTCGCCGGGACGACCGAGGAGGCCGAGCGGCTCCTGGTCGCCGAGGCCTGGTCGAGCGCCTACGCGCGGACCCACGGCGAGTTCCCGCCGCTCGCCCCCGCCGAGGAGGTGCTGAACCGGCAGATGAGCGCGCGTGAGCGCGCGGCCTACCAGCAGTCGCTGCGCGGGCACATCGCCGGCACCCCGCCGCAGGCCGCCGCCGAGCTCGCCGCGCTGATGGCCCGGACCGGCGCCGACGAGTTCCTCGTCACCACCAACAGCTACGACCGCACGGCGCTGCTCGACTCCTACCGCCTCCTCGCCGAGGCGGTCCGCCCGCTCTGACCGGGGCTGGGCAGGGCGCACCCGCGCCGCCCGGCGCGGGTCAGTGCTGGACGGTGACGGCCTCGACCCCACCGAAGTCGGCCGCGGCCAGGTCCTCGTCACGGATGACGTAGTAGAGCGGGCAGCCGGTGAAGTCCGGGCGGCCCGCGGCGAGCAGGACACGCTCCGGACCGCGGCCGTGCGGCGGCACCACGTACTGGTCCGAATCCCGGTCGGGGCCGAGCAGCACCATGGAGGCCCCGTGCTGCGGCGCGACGTCCAGGGCGGCGGCCGGCAGCGCGGTCAGGAGGTCCACCGCCTCCTCGGGGAGGTCGACGAGCGGGTCGTCGTGGAACCGGACGACCTTCGCCAGCAGGGCCTTGCCGGCGGCGTACAGCGGGGTGGGCGGCCCGGTGAACTCCCACGGCGGGGCGCCCCAGCCGGCCTCGGGGTCGGCGAACGCCGGGTCGGAGGCCACGTCGTAGGGCGCGGTGTCGGCGGCGGTGTGGTCCGGGAAGTGGAGGACGGTCACCGGGTCGCGGCCACCGAAGCCGTCGTGACCGAGGAAGAAGAAGTAGAGCAGACCACGGGACGGCAGCAGGCCGTTGACGTCCGCCGAAGCGACCTCGGTCAGGTCGATCTGCGCGACGAAGCAGTCCGGCACCGCCTCCGGACCGGACCCGGTGCCCGGCCAGACGAAGCCGGGCGGGACGGCCGGCACACCGCCGCACCGGGAGAACGGCTCCGGCCCCCGGTGGTCGGCGGGGCGCGTCCCGAGGGCGATGCCGTGCTCGGCGACCCCCACCAACTCGCCCTCCCAGGGCCCGAGGCCCGCCTCACCGATCAGCTGCCGGAGCGTTCGCTCGTCCTCGGCGGTCACAGGATTGGGGCGCATCATGCCCGCCACTCTAGGACCCCGCACCGACACCGCGGTCGGCGGCTGCCGCCCCGCGCCCGGCCCCGTTGTCGGCGGCGGCCGGTAGGGTCCGCGCAACGGGCGGAACGAGGAGGGACATGGATCGCGCGCGGGTCCTGCTGCTGGACGCGGCTCCCGGCGAGCTGCTCGCCGGGGAGCTGGAGCGGCTGCTCGGCCACGGGCTGGAGGTCACCCTGAACCTGCGGCGGGTGGCCGACCACCCCGGCACGCGGGCCGCCTGGGGCGACCGGGTCGCCTTCGTCGACGTCGACGCCTTCGACGAGTCCGCGCGCATCGTCGGGCTGGGCCGGATCGGCTCGGCGCTCGCCGAACGGGCGAGTGCCCTCGGGATGGCGGTCCGGGGCCTCGCCCGGCACCCGGCCGACGCCCAGGTGCCGACCGCCCACTCCCTGCCCGCACTCGTGGCGACCAGCGACGTCGTCTCGCTGCACCTGCCGCTCACCCCGCAGACCCGGGGGCTGATCGGTCGGACGGAGCTGGCGCTGATGCGGCCCGGGTCGATCCTGCTGAACACCGCCCGGGGCGGCATCGTCGACGAGGCGGCCCTGGCCGAGGCGCTCCGGGACCCCGGGCACCCGCTCGCGGCGGCCGCCGTCGACACCTTCGAGCACGAGCACGCCGCCTTCGCCTCCCCCCTCTTCGGGCTGCCGAACGCCCTGCTCACCCCGCATGCGGCCGGGATGACCAGGGGGGCCATGGCCACCGCGGCCCGCCACTGCGCCGACCACCTCGCCGCCCTGCTCGCCGGGCGGCCGGACGGCATCCCCGTGGTGGCCGGCTGACGTCCGGAGCCACCGCGGACGACTACGGCGTGCGGGAGAACGAGCGGCGGTAGGAGCGTGGTGGCACGCCGCGACGGCGCACGAACTGCGCGCGCAGGACGGCCGCGCTGCCGAAGCCGACCCGGCGGGCGATCTCCTCGACCGGCAGATCCGTGGTCTCCAGGAGCTCCTCGGCGCTGCTCAGCCGCAGGCCGAGCAGCCATGCGTGCGGGGTGGTGCCGGTCGCGGCGGTGAAGCGGCGGGCGAAGGAGCGTCGGCTCATCAGGGAGCGCCGGGCCAGCTCCGCCACGGGCAGTGGCCGGTCGAGATGCGTGCGGGCCCAGGCGAGGACGTCGGCGAGGCGCTCGTCCTGGCAGTCCTCGGGGACGGGAGTGGCCAGGTACTGCGCCTGGCCGCCGTCGCGGTGGGACGGCAGCACCAGGTCACGGGCGATGGCGTTGGCCGTCGCGGCGCCGTGCTCCCGGCGCAGGAGGTGGAGGCAGAGGTCGAAGCCGGCGGCGGCACCGGCGCCGGTGGCGATCCGGCCCTCGTCGATGTAGAGCGCGTCGGCCTCGACGGCGATCTCCGGATGGCGCTCGGCCAGCAGGGCGGCGAAACGCCAGTGCGTGGTGGCCCGTCGCCCGTCGAGCAGCCCGGCCGCGGCGAGCGCGAAGGCCCCGACGCAGTGCCCGGCGACCAGCGCTCCGCGCTCGTGGGCGGCGGTCAGCGCGTCGAGCACGGCGGGCCCGGGCGGGGTGCGGAAGTCCGCCCAGGGCAGGGCGATGACGAGGTCCGCCGCGGCCAGCCGGTCCAGGCCGTGCTCGACCACCAGGGGCAGCCCGGTGTCGGTGCGGACCTGCCCCGGCCGGTCGGTGCAGAGGGCGAAGTCGAACCGGGGCAGCCCCTGGCCGCGTGCGTCGAAGACCTCGGAGACGATGCCGGCGCCGAGCATGCCGACGCCGGGCGGGGCGTAGGCGGCGATCGTGGTGAAGGGCTGCACCGGAGGAGTGTGGCACGAATCCTGCGATCGGTGGCAGCACGGCCACTCGTTGCGGTGCGGGCCGCCCGCGAGACTGAGGGCATGACGACAGACGCACCGCTCGGCCGCAGCGCCCGCTACTCGATCCTGACCACCGGTTACACCCTCTCCACCGGCCCCGGGGTCGCCGCCACCGTCTCCTACCTCGGCGACGGGGACCGCCATGTGATCGTCGACCCGGGGATGGTGGCCGGCCGCGACCGGATCCTCGGCCCGCTCGCCGAGCTGGGTCTCGGCCCCGACGACATCACCGACGTGGTGCTCAGCCACCACCACCCGGACAACACCATGAACGTCGGCCTGTTCGGCGAGGCCCGGGTCCACGACCACAAGGCGATCTACCGGCACGACCAGTGGACCGACCGCGACGCGGAGGGCTACGAGCTCACCCCGTCGCTGCGGCTGATCCGCACACCGGGGCACAGCCGAGAGGACATCACGCTGCTGGCCGGCACCGACACCGGCGTCGTCGCGTTCGTGGGCGACCTGTGGTGGCGGCCGAACGGTCCGGTCGACGACCCGGTGGCCCCGGACCACGACGTCCTGCGGGCCTCCCGGCTCCGGGTGCTGGCCGCCGCGGACCTGATCGTGCCCGGCCACGGCCCCGCGTTCCCGGCCGACGACACCGCGCCCCGCTAGACCCCCGGCCGGGACCCGGACCGGGACCCGTGAGCCCGGCGTGCGCCGGGGTCGGCCCCGGCTCTGCCCCGCCCGGCGGGGTGGCCGACAATGGCAGCGTGAACGACATGGACTACCAGCTGCTCCTGCAGGAGGCGATGGGGGCGGCCCGGCGGGCGCCCGAACGGGGGCGGGTCGCCGACTACATCCCCGCCCTCGCCCAGGCCGACCCGACGGCCTTCGGGATGGCGATCGCCACCGTGGACGGTGCGGTGTACGGCGCCGGGCACTGGCAGCACCCGTTCTCGATCCAGTCGGTGTCGAAACTGTTCACCCTGGCACTGGCGCTGGCGGACGGCGGCGACGAGCTCTGGCGGGGCCTCGGCCGCGAACCGTCCGGCAACCCGTTCAACTCGCTGGTCCAGCTGGAGTCCGAGCACGGCATCCCGCGCAACCCCTTCATCAACGCCGGAGCACTGGTCGTCACCGACCGGCTGCTCAAGCTGACCGGCGACGCCGTCGGCGCGGTCCGGGACTTCCTGCGCGCGGAGTCCGGCAACCCGGCCGTCGCGGTGGACGACTCGGTGGCCTCCTCCGAGGCGCAGCACGGCCACCGCAACGCCGCGATGGCGCACTTCATGGCCAGCTACGGCAACCTGCGCAACCCGGTCGACAGCGTGCTCGCGCACTACTACGCGCACTGCGCGATAGAGGCGAGCTGCCGCGACCTCGCCCTCGCCGGGCTCTTCCTCGCCCGGCACGGCACCCGCGCCGACGGCTCGCGGCTGCTGTCGCGCAGCGAGGCCAAGCGGATCAACGCGGTGCTGCTCACCTGCGGCACGTACGACGCGGCGGGGGAGTTCGCCTACCGGGTGGGGCTGCCGGGCAAGAGCGGGGTCGGCGGGGGAGTGCTGGCGGTGCTGCCGGGCCGGGGCACGGTCTGCGTCTGGAGCCCGGGCCTGGACGCGGCCGGGAACTCGGTGCTGGGGGTGGCGGCCCTGGACGCGCTGACGACGGCCACCGGCTGGTCGGTCTTCTGAGGCTCGCCCGGCCGCCGGTGACGCCCGGCCGCCGGTGACGCCCGGCCACCGGCGGCCCGGGGCGCCGGATCCGGCCGCGTCGACGGCCGAACCGGTCGTCGGCCCCCGGAGACGGCCGGTCCTGTGGTCTGATCGACGGGTACCGCCGACGGGGGAGCGGGAGGTCGCTCCGCCCGCCCTGCAGGGAGGACCACCCCAGCATGACGCCGCGCACCACCTCGCCCGCCCCGCCGCCCGCGAACGCCGGGCCCGCTGACGCCCCGGCGGGCCCCGGCCGCTCGCCCGTCCCGCCGTGGGACGAGGTGGTCGCCCTGGCCAGCGACCTCATCAGGTTCGACACGACCAACGCCGCGGACGCGGGCGGTGTGGGCACCGAACGCCCGGCCGCCGAGTACGTGGCCGCCAAACTGGCCGAGGTCGGCTACGAGTTCACCTATGTGGAGGCCGGCGCGCCGGGCCGCGGCAACGTCGTCGCCCGGCTGCCCGGGGCCGACCCGGCGCGCGGCGCCCTGCTGATCCACGGTCACCTCGACGTCGTCCCGGCGGATCCGGCCGAATGGAGCGTGCACCCCTTCTCCGGGGAGGTCGCCGACGGCTATCTGTGGGGCCGGGGCGCGGTGGACATGAAGGGCATGGTGGCCATGATGCTCGCCGTGGCCCGCAGTTACCGGCGCGACGGCGTCCTGCCGCCGCGCGACCTGGTCTTCGCCTTCGTCTCGGACGAGGAGGCGGGCGGCTTCCAGGGCGCGCGCTGGCTCGTCGACCACCGGCCGGACCTCTTCGAGGGCGTGACCGAGGCGGTCGGCGAGGTCGGCGGCTTCTCGGTCAGCTTCGGCGACTCCACCCGGGCCTATCTGATCGGGACGGCGGAGAAGGGCGCGGTCTGGCTGCGGCTCAGGGCGCAGGGCACCGCCGGCCACGCCTCGCTGCTGCACGACGACAACCCGGTCGCCAAGCTCGCCGCGGCCGTCACCCGGCTGGAGACGCACCGCTTCCCCCTGGTCCTCACCCCCGCGGTGCGCGAACTGCTGGAAGGGGTCGCGGACATCACCGGGGTGCCGTTCGACGAGAACGACCCCGAGGCGGCGCTCGCCCGGTTCGGGCACGCGTCCCGGCTGATCGGGGCCAGTCTGCGCGACACCGCCAACACCACCCGCTTCGACGCCGGGTACAAGGCCAACGTGGTGCCGTCCACCGCCCGCGCGGAGGTCGACGCGCGGGTGCTCCCGGGCCGCGAGGAGGCGTTCCGGGCCGAGGTCGCCGCGCTCCTGGGGCCCGGCATCGAGCAGGAGTGGAACAGCCTGCCGGCCGTCGAGACCGCCTTCGAGGGCCGGCTGGTCGACGCCATGACGCTGTCGCTCGCCGCCGAGGACCCGGGGGCCCGGGTGCTGCCCTACATGCTGTCCGCCGCCACCGACGCCAAGTCGTTCCAGCGCCTGGGCATCCGCACCTTCGGCTTCGCCCCGCTGCGCCTGCCCGCGGGGCTCGACTTCGCCGCCCTGTTCCACGGCGTCGACGAACGGGTCCCCGTCGAGGCGCTGGAGTTCGGCACCCGCGTCCTGGACCGCTTCCTGCGCCACTGCTGACACCGGTGCGACGCGCCGCCACGTGAACGTCGGCGCGGACCTCGCAGCGCCTCCCCGCCGGGCGGGCTCAGGCGACGGTCTCGGCGACGGCCCGGGCGAAGGCGCGTACCGGGGCGCTCTCGCGCCCGCCGTGCCAGACCAGGCCGAGCGCCGACTGCGGCAGGCCGGTGACCGGGAGGTAGGTGACGTCCTCGCGGCGGTGGTACTCGCTGGTGGGCCCGCACAGCAGCATCGCGCCCAGGCCGCCCGCCGCCAGCGAGAGCCCCTCCTGCAGGGTGCGGACCGCCGGGCCGGGCGGGACGGGCCGGCCGCCGGGGGTGTGGGTCGGGGCGTGGGCCGTGCGCCAGTAGTCGGGCGCGGGCCGCGCGACGCGGATGAGCTCGGTGCCGGCCAGGTCCTCGGCGTTCACCCCCGCCGCGCCCGACCAGGGGTGGTGCCGGGCCAGCGCCAGGTACTGCGGCTGCCGGGAGAAGACCGGGCCCAGCCGCAGGTCGTCCTCGGCGACCGGCAGCAGGACGGCGGCCGTGTCCACCTCGCCCCGGCGTACCGCGCCGAACGGGTCGGACAGCGGGATCTCGGTGATCTCCACCGCGCAGCCGGGCAGTTGCCTGCGGAAGGCCGCGACGGCGGCCATGAAGGCGGCGCCGGTGCTGCCCTGGAAGCCGATCCGCAGCCGGCCCCGCCGGCCGAGGGCGGCGGCCCTGGCCCCGTCCACCGCGGCCCGCAGCGCCGCGTGGGCGGGGCCCAGCTCTGCCAGGAACTCCCGGCCGGCGGGGGTGAGTTGCACCCGACGGCTGGTGCGCTCCAGCAGCCGCGCGCCGATCCGGTGCTCCAGCGAGCGGATGAGCTGGCTGACCCGGCTCTGGGAAACGAACAGCCGCTCCCCGGCCCGGCCGAAGTGCAGCTCCTCGCAGACGGCCAGGAAGCACTCCAGCTCTCGCAGGTCCAGACCGCTCATGGCGGGCCCCCTCGGCGTGGCGGCCCTCGGACGGGCACCTGTCGTGCCCGCGCGCGGCGGGCGGCCCGATCGACGAGCCCACCTCATGCAAGGGTGAGCGATCCGTCCTTGTTCCCCCTGCGCCGCGGGCGTTGGCTGGGCGCATGGCAGAACTCCGATCCCGACCCGCCGTGACCGCGCCCGACCCGGCCCCGGCCGTGTCCCCGGCCACACCCGCCCCGCCGGCAGTCGAGGCCCCGTCGGGCGGGTGGCCGGCCGTGCTCGCGGTGGCGGCCGCCACCTTCACCGTCGTCACCTCGGAGATGCTGCCGGTCGGGCTGCTCACCCCGATCGGCGACGCCCTGCACGTCACCGAGGGGACCGCCGGGCTGACCCTGACGGTGACCGGCCTGGTCGCCGCCGTCTCGGCGCCGCCGCTCACCGCGGCGCTGGGACGGCTGGACCGGCGCCGGGCGCTCTGCGTTCTGCTGGCGGTGCTGGGCGCGGCCGATGTGCTGTCGGCGGCGGCACCCGGGTTCGCGGTGCTGGTGGTGGCCCGCGTGCTGGTCGGCCTGGCCATGGGCGGTGTCTGGTCGCTCGCGGCCGGCGTGGCGGTGCGGCTCGTCCCGGCGCGCTCGGCCGGCCCGGCGACCGCGACGGTCTTCAGCGGCATCGCGGTGGCTTCGGTCCTGGGTGTGCCGGCCGGCGCCCTGCTCGGCGAACTGGCCGGCTGGCGGGTGGCGTTCGCGGCCCTCGGGGGCCTGGCGCTGCTGGTGGCCGGGGCGCTGGCCCTGCTGATGCCCCCGCTGCCCGCCGAGCAGGTCCTGCGGTTGGGCGGGGTGCTGCGGCTGGCGGGCATCCCCGCGGTGCGCACCGGGCTGCTCGTGGTCGCGCTGTTGGTGAGCGGGCACTTCGCCGCGTACACCTATGTGCGCCCGGTGCTGGAGGAGGTGTCGGGGGCGTCGGCGGGGCAGGTCGGCGCGCTGCTGCTGGTCTACGGGGTCGGCGGGGTGGTGGGCAACTTCGCGGCCGGCGCCGCCGTGGGGCGGGGGGTGCGCGGGGCGGTGGTGACGATCGGCGCGCTGCTCGCGGCGGCGGTGGTGGCCGTGCCCGTGCTGGGCACCCGGCTGCCCGGGGCGGCCGCTCTCGTCGTGCTCTGGGGTGTGGCCTACGGCGGTGTCTCGGTCTGCGCGCAGACCTGGCTGACCCGGGCCGCTCCGCAGGCCCGGGAGGGCGCGGCCTCGCTGTTCGTCGCGGTGTTCAACGCGGCGATCGCGCTGGGCGCCCTGGCCGGTGGGCGGATCGTGGACGGCCTCGGACCGGCCGCGGTGATGTGGCTGGGCGGCGCCCTGGCGACGGCGGCGCCGCTGGTCGCGGCACTGGGAGCGGCTCCGGCGGGTCCTGCCGGCCGAGCCTGACCGTGGGGTCGGAGCCGGCCCGCCCCGAGACCGAGCGCCTCAGCGCGGCGGCGCGGTGGCGAGCCGGTCCGCCAGCGCCGTCAGCGTCCGGCCGAGCGGGAGGCCGACCCGGACGGTGGCGTAGGCGTCCCCGCGCGTCCCGCCCTGGTTCACGATCGCGACGGGCTTGCCGGCCCGCGCCGCGTGCCGAACGAAGCGCAGACCGGACATGACCGCCAGCGAGGAGCCGAGGACGAGCAGCGCCCGCGCCTCGTCGACCAGGTCGAAGCAGTGCCGCACGCGCGGCTGGGGCACGTTCTCACCGAAGAAGACCACGTCGGGCTTGAGGATCCCGCCGCACGCCCGGCAGGCCGCGACCCGGAAGGCCGCCACCAGGGCGTCGGGCAGTTCGACGTCCCCGTCGGCGTTCCTCGGGGAGCTCTCGTCGCGGAAGGCGCCGTTGAGGGTGTGCAGGCGCCGGTCGAGGTCCGCGCGGGTGCTGGCGCGCCCGCAGCCGAGGCAGACCACCCGGTCGAGGCCGCCGTGCAGTTCCACGGCGTCCAGGGTGCCGGCCGCGCGGTGCAGTCCGTCCACGTTCTGGGTGATCACCGCCGACACCAGGCCGCCCCGGCGCAACTCCTCGACCGCCCGGTGCCCGGCGTTGGGGCGGGCCCGGGCGATCGACTGCCACCCGGCGTGGCTGCGCGCCCAGTAGCGGCGACGGGCCTGCGCGCTGCCCACGAACTCCTGGTACGTCATCGGCGTCCGGCGGCGCAGGCTCCCGGTGGGGCCGCGGTAGTCGGGGATGCCCGACTCGGTCGACAGTCCCGCGCCGGTCAGGACCAGCACGTCCCGGCCGGCCAGCAGCCGTCCGATCTCGCCCAGCGCGGCGTCCGGCGGCTCGCTCGCTCCGGCCGCCGGCGGCTCGGGCATCGGATCCACAGCCATGCCCACAGCCTAGCGACGCGGCGGAGGCCGTGCAGGGGGTTGCGCCCTCCTGCACGGCCTCGCGGCGACCCGGGGTTGCCCGGGCCGCCCGGGTCAGTGCCCGGCGGTGCCGAAGGCGGCCACGTCGGCGCGCAGGGCCGGCAGGCTCGCGTACATCGTGCCGCCGGGGCAGTCGGTGGCCAGCCAGTCGCGGTGGCCGCTGATCGTCTCGACCGGCTTGGTCACGCCGTTGACCGGGTTGACGAAGGTGGTGTGCGCCTGGGGGTCCAGGTTGTGCCCGCGGGCCACCGCGGCGAGCAGTGCGGTCAGCGACGCCCGGGCGGCCGCGGTCGGCTCCTGGCTGCTGAGGGTGCCCAGCAGGGCGATGCCGAGGTTGCCCGAGTTGAAGCCGGCGGTGTGGAAGGCCGTCACGACGTTCCCGGACGCGTCGTGCGCCGGGATGCCGTCGTCGCCCGACCAGCGGCCCTCGTAGATCCGCCCGGCCTCGTCGATCAGGAAGTGGTAGCCGATGTCGCCCCAGTCGTTGGTGATCGCGTGGTACTCGTAGATCGCCCGCATGGTGGCGGCCGGGTCCGGGTCGGCGTTGGGGGTGTCGGTGTGGTGCACCGTCAGGGTCTGGAGCGGGTAGTACTTCGCGGGGGAGTTCTCCACGCCGTTCTTGAAGCGCTTGGACTCGTCGGCGCCCCAGGCCGCCCGGGAGACGTACTCGACGCCGCAGAAGGTGGTGGGCGTCGTCGGGGCGATCGCCACGGTGCGGGCCGGGCCGTGCACGGTGTCGATGGCGGCGGAGCGGACGTTGCCGGCCCCGTCGGGCAGGCGCAGGTCGTAGCCGGGCGCGCCGCCGGCGGCGATCAGCGCGGTGGCGACGCCGCCCGCGCGGTCCTCGTGGTCCGGGCCGCCCGCGCAGCCGCCGGGCAGCGGCTGCCACGTACCGGGGGTGGCGTCCTCGCGGTGGAGGCGGATGGCGGCGCCGCGGGTGGGGCCGTCCCAGCTGACGCCGACGTAGCGGATGGGGAAGTCCGCCCGCACGGTGGTGGCCGCCCGGCCCACCGCGGACTGCGCCCGGGTGACCGGGACGCGGGTCGTCCGGGCGGCGACCGGCCGGGCCCCGCCCGCGCCGGTGCCGGCGGCAGCGGTGCCGGCACCGGTGGTCGCGGCCGACGCGGCGGGGGTGACGGCGAGCGCGGCAGCCGTGGCGCCGATCGCCGTGACGAGGGTGCGCCGGGTGACGGCGGGCTTCGGGTTGGGCATGGATGGTCCTGTCTCGGGCGTGATCGGGAACGGAGGGCCCGAGAATTCGCTCCGGATGTCGCGCCCCCCGCTGACAGAAGATCAGTCAAGGTCGAATGTACACAATTGACCCCGTGCATCCGTTCGATTCCTAGGAATCTTTGCCCGAAAGTGCAGGTCGGAAGGGGTCTGGGCGAGCAGCGACCCGCCACCCGGGTCAGGCGGCCTCGACCGCGGCCTTGATGCGCCGGCCGAAGGCGGGCGCGTCCTTGCGGGCGGCGCCGAGGGCGAGGCCGACGAGGAGCTTGCCCAGGCCGTGGCCCTCCAGGGTGTTGAAGATCCGCACCCGGGTGGTGTTCGGCGACACCGCCGTCAGGTCGTAGCCGCCGTCGGAGGAGGTCACGAGGTTCTTCGAGATCTCGGTCCAGCGCAGCGTGGTGGGCGCCCGGAGCTCGGTGATCCGGATCTGTCGTGCGGTCTTCATGCCGGCGTCCTTGACCGTGCTGGTGAACACGGTGCCGACGGCGGTCGGGCCGTCCGGCGCCTTGGTGATCTCCAGCACCCGCGGGCTGAACGCCGGGTCGTTCCGGCCGTCGGCGAGATAGGCGAACACCTCCTCGACGGGGCGATCGATCTCGACCGTGGTCTCGAACCGGCCTGCCATGAGCTCTCCTTCGACGAAACGGATCGGTGACGTCCCGTCATCGTCCCAGGCGGGCACGGGCGATGACGTCAGGCGCGGCCTTGCATAGACTCGGTCGCCATCTGCCCGGGCGAGTCCAGGAGAGTCACCGCATGACCACCCCTTCCCTCAGCGTCGACACCGGTACCTCGGCCACCCCCATGCTGGACGACACCATCGGCGCGAGCCTCGACCGCGCCGTCCGCGCCTTCCCCGAACGCGAGGCCCTGGTCGACCTGCCCGCCGGCCGCCGCTGGACGTACCGGGAGCTGGCCGAGGAGGTGGACCGGGTGGCGCTCGGGCTGCTGGCGCTCGGCGTCGGCCGGGGCGACCGGGTCGGGATCTGGGCGCCGAACTGCGCGGAGTGGGTGTTCACGCAGTACGCCACCGCGCGGATCGGCGCCGTCCTGGTGACCGTCAACCCCGGCTACCGCGCGCACGAACTGGAGTACGTGCTGCGGCAGTCGGGCACCCGCACGATCGTGGCCGCGCCGTCGTTCAAGACCTCCGACTACGCGGCCATGCTGGCCGAGACCGCCCCGCGCTGCCCCGCGCTGAAGGACGTCCTGCTGATCGGCTCACCGGCCTGGGACGAGCTGCTCGCCCGCGCCGCGCACGCCGACCGGGGCCCCCTGCACGCCGCCGCCGGGGCGCTGGGCGCGGACGACCCGATCAACATCCAGTACACCTCGGGAACCACCGGCTTCCCGAAGGGCGCGACCCTGTCGCACCGCAACATCCTCAACAACGGCTACTTCGTGGGCGAGTTGTGCGGCTACTCCGAGCTGGACCGGATCTGCGTGCCGGTGCCCTTCTACCACTGCTTCGGCATGGTCATGGGAAACCTCGCCGCGCTCTCGCACGGGGCCTGCGTGGTGATCCCGGCCCCGGGCTTCGAGCCCGCCGCCACCCTGCGCGCGGTGGCCGCCGAACGCTGCACCTCGCTCTACGGCGTCCCGACCATGTTCATCGCCGAGCTCAACGACCCGTCCTTCGCCGACCACGACCTCTCCAGCCTGCGCACCGGGATCATGGCCGGGTCCCCCTGCCCCACCGAGGTGATGAAGCAGGTCGTCGAGCGGATGGGCATGCGCGACGTGTCGATCTGCTACGGCATGACCGAGACCTCCCCGGTGTCCGTCCAGACCCGGATCGAGGACCCGCTGGAGCGCCGGGTCTCCACCGTCGGCCGGGTCGGCCCGCACCTCGAAGTGAAGGTCGTCGACCCGCGGACCGGCCGCACCGTCCCGCGCGGCACGCCCGGCGAACTCTGCACCCGGGGCTACTCGGTGATGGTCGGCTACTGGGAGCAGCCCGACCGCACCGCCGAGGTCCTGGACGGCGACGGCTGGATGCACAGCGGCGACCTGGCGGTGATGGACGAGGAGGGCTACCTCACCATCACCGGCCGGATCAAGGACATGGTCATCCGCGGCGGCGAGAACATCTACCCGCGGGAGATCGAGGAGTTCCTCCACACCCACCCGGACGTCCTGGACGCCCAGGTGATCGGTGTCCCCGACGCGAAGTACGGCGAGGAGCTGATGGCCTGGATCCGGCTGCGCCCCGGCGCCCCCGAACTGACGGCGCCGGCGCTGCGGGAGTTCTGCAGCGGCCGGATCGCGCACTACAAGATCCCGCGTTACGTGCACCTCGTCGAGGAGTTTCCGATGACCGTCACCGGCAAGATCCGCAAGGTGGAGATGCGCGAACAGGCGGTCGCCCTGCTGGGGCTCGCCTGACGGGCCCGGGCGTCGAGCGGGTCCGGCGGCCCGCGCGGCCGGCCCGGGGCGTGTCGTGCCGGGGCGTGTCGTGCCGGGGCGAGTCGTGCCGGGGCGAGTCGTGCCGGGGCGATGTGTGTCGAGAGGACCGGGAGGGGTGTGGAGCGGCGCGTTCGGGGCAGCCGGAGGTCGAGGACGCGCCGCCCGGGACGGTCGGGGCGCCGCGCCCGGGGTCCGCGCTCAGCACCCCGAACCACCCCCGACGGAAACGGAGCCCGTGTCATGACGAACGTCGCACGCCTGCCCGGAGCCCTCGACCACCGGTGGAACTGGCAGCTGCACGGCGCCTGCCGCTCCGCCGACAGCGGTCTCTTCTTCCACCCGGTCGGCGAACGCGGCGAGGCCCACGACTCGCGCGAGAACGCCGCCAAGGCCGTCTGCGCGGGCTGCCCCGTCCGACGCGAATGCCTGCGCTACGCCCTGGAGGCCCACGAGCGGTACGGGGTCTGGGGCGGTCTCGGCGAGCACGAACGCCTGCGGCTGGGGCGTCAGGCCCGGAAGGTCCTCCGGTAGGCGCCCGGCGGCACGCCGATCGCGGTGTGCAGGTGCTGGCGCAGGGACGCGCCGGTGCCGAAGCCGACCCGTTCGGCGATCCGGTTGACCGGCAGGTCGCTGCTCTCCAGCAGGTGCCGGGCCAGGTCGACGCGCTGCTGGGTGAGCCACTGGCCCGGGCTCTGCCCGACCTCGGCCCGGAAGCGCCGGGTGAAGGTGCGCCGGCTCATGCCCGCGTGGCCGGCGAGGTCGGTCAGCTGGAGCGGTTCGTGCAGCCGGTCGAGGGCCCAGGCCCGGGTGGCGGACGTCCCGGCGTCCGTGCTCTCCGGCACCGGCCGTTCCACGTACTGCGCCTGGCCGCCCTCGCGCTGCGGCGGGACGACGCAGCGCCGGGCGACCAGGTTGGCGACGGCGCTGCCGTGGTCGGAGCGGATCAGGTGCAGGATCAGGTCGATGCCGGCCGCGGCGCCCGCCGAGGTGAGGATGCGCCCGGCGTCGACGAAGAGGACGTCGGGGGCGAGGTCGACCTGCGGGTAGACCTGCCGGAACCGGTCGGCGTGGCGCCAGTGGGTGGCGGCGGGGCGGCCGTCGAGCAGGCCGGCCGCGGCGAGCAGGAAGGTGGCGACGCAGATGCCCGCGATCCGGGCGTCGGGGCGCAGCAGCGCCAGTGCCTCGGTGATGCGCGGAGACAGGGAGTCCTGGTCGACGATCCGGGCGAACTCCTCGGAGGCGGGGACGATCAGCGTGTCGGCCCCGGCCAGTGCGGTGCGGTCGCGTTCGACGGTGATGGAGAAGTCCGCGGCGGTGCGGACGGGCCGGCCGTCCAGCGAACAGGTGACCACCTCGTAGAGGGGCCGGCCCGCGGAGTCCGTGGCGGCCCCGAAGAGCCGGGAGGCGAGGCTCAGCTCGAACGGGATGACCCCGTCCAGGGCGAGAACGACGACGCGATGCATGGCCCAATTCTTGCACAGCATGACCTTCGGGCCGCTATCGACGCAGGTCGAGGCCGTCGCATCCTGGATGCATGAGCACAATGAAGGCCATCACCCAGAACACCTACGGCGGCAGCGACGTCCTGCGGGAGGTCGAGCTCGACCGCCCGGAGCCCGGCCCGTCCGAGGTACTCGTCCGCGTCCGCGCCGCCGGCATGAACCCCACCGACTGGAAGCACCGCCAGTACGCCGGCTTCCTCGACCGCCTCCCGGTGGTCCTCGGCTGGGACGTCTCCGGCGTCGTCGAGGCGGTCGGCACCGGCGTCACGATCCACCGCCCCGGCGACGAGGTGTTCGGGATGCTGCCCTACCCGTACGGCGTCGGCGCGTTCGCCGAGTACGCGGTGGCCCCGGCCCGCGCGCTGGTCCGCAAGCCGGCGGGCATCGACCACGTCCAGGCGGGCGCGATCCCGCTGGCCGCCCTGACCGCCTGGCAGGCGCTCGTCGACGCGGCGGACGTCCGGCCCGGCCAGCGCGTCCTGATCCACGCCGCGGCCGGCGGCGTCGGCCACCTCGCCGTGCAGATCGCCAAGACCCGCGGCGCGTACGTGATCGGCACGGCCAGCGCTCCCAAGCACGCGCTGCTGCGCGAGCTGGGCGCCGACGAGCTGATCGACTACCGCAACGAGGACTTCACCCGGATCGCCCCGGTCGACCTGGTGCTGGACACCCTCGGCGGCGACACCGCGATCCGCTCGCTGGACACCCTGAAGCCGGGCGGCCAGCTCGTCAGCATCGCGCTCGGCACGCTGCCCGCCGACCTCGCGGAGCAGGCCGCCGCCCGGGGCGTGCGGGCCTACCCGCTGCTGGTCGAGGCCGACCAGGCCGGGATGAAGGCCATCGCCGGGCTGGTCGCCGCCGGAGACCTGCGGGCCGTCGTCGAGGCGGTCTTCCCGCTCGCCGACGCCGCCAAGGGCCACGACCTGGGCGACACCGGCCGGGTCACCGGGAAGATCGTGCTGACCGTCGACGAATAGCCCGGGTCGGTGCGCACCGCCGCCGGGCTCCGACGAGCCCGGGCCGGCGGTGCGCGTGCGGCGCTACAACACGACGATGTCGAAGTGCGCGCTGTTGTCCCCCGGCGTCGGATCCCCGGGCAGGTCGACCAGCGCGGTGCCGTCGAGCACCCCCGGGTCCATGCCGGTGGCCACGCCCAGCCGGACGTCGGCGCCGACCGAGGCGCCCGGGGCCAGCCCGGCGGGGAACGTGCACGTCACCGTGTGGCCGAAGGGCCCGGTGGAACAGACGGCCGGGGCGAGCCCGGTGCCGACGACCCCGGGCGGCAGCTGGACCACCAGCTTGAACGGTTCGGTGGTGGCCGAGTCCCCGGTGTTGACCACGACGGGGTGCACGGTCGTCGTGCCGCCCCCGTGCACCGGGGCCGGGTCGGCCGCCGTCACCCCGAGATCGGGGCCGCACGGGACGACCGCCGCGGCCGGTGCGGCCGTGAGCACCACCACCGCGCCCGCCACCCGCACGGCCCGCCACCACAAGCGCTGGGACATCGCGCCCTCACCCACCTCGTCCTCGCTCCGCCGGCCGACCGGTTCGGCCGTGCCCAGGATCGGGGTGCCCGGACCGCCGGCGATACGGGACACGGCCGTGATCCACCCGAACGAGGGGTCGCCGGCTGCGCCGGGTGGCCCGGGGCAGGGCCGGAGGCGCCGCCGGACGCACGGGCCCGCACCGGCCGCGCCGGGCGATCGGCGGCGGTGAACGCGCCCGTCGCCTGTGAGAGGCTCGCCCCATGGAACAGCGTGTACTCGGCCGGACCGGCCGACCCGTCTCCGTCGTGGGGCTCGGCACCTGGCAGCTCGGCGCGGACTGGGGTGACGTCCGCGAGGAGGACGCGCTCGACGTCCTGGACACTTCCGTCGAGGCCGGCGTCACCCTCTTCGACACCGCCGACGTCTACGGGGACGGCCGCAGCGAGCAGCTGATCGGCCGCTACCTGAAGGGCCGCCCGGACGCGGAGGTCTTCGTCGCCACCAAGTTCGGCCGCCGGGCCGAGCAGCGCCCGGAGCACTACAACCTCGCCAACTTCCGTTCCTGGTCGGACCGTTCACGGGACAATCTGGGCGTGGACCGGCTCGACCTGGTGCAGCTGCACTGCCCGCCGACGCCGGTCTACGCCACCGACGAGGTGTTCGACGCACTCGACACCCTGGTCGCCGAGGAGCGGATCGCCGCGTACGGCGTCAGCGTCGAGACCTGCGCGCAGGCGCTGACCGCGATCGCCCGGCCCGGCGTCGCCAGTGTCCAGATCATCCTGAACGCGTTCCGGCTGAAGCCCCTGGAGCTGGTCCTGCCCGCCGCCGCGGCCGCCGGGGTGGGCATCCTGGCCCGCGTCCCGCTGGCCTCGGGGCTGCTCTCGGGCCGCTACACCGCGCAGACCGCCTTCGCCGCGGACGACCACCGCAGCTACAACCGGCACGGCGAGGCCTTCGACCAGGGGGAGACCTTCTCCGGCGTGGACTACGCGACCGGGGTCGAGGCGGCCGCGGAGTTCGCCGCGCTCGCGCCCACGGGTGCGACCCCGGCGCAGACCGCGCTGCGCTGGATCATCCAGCAGCCGGGGGTGACGACGGTGATCCCCGGCGCCCGCAACCCCGGGCAGGCCCGCGCGAACGCCGCCGCCGCGGCCTTCCCGCCGCTGTCCGCGACGACCCTCGCCGCCGTGCGGGGCCTGTACGACCGCCGGATCCGCCCGCAGGTCCACGACCGCTGGTGAGGCACCGCCGATGACGGGATCGTCGGTTCCCGCCTGAACACGCACACCCGACGGCCCGGCAGGTCGATCCTGCCGGGCCGTCGCGCACCCCGTCAGCTCAGCGGGGGTCCAGGCCCTGCAGCATCTCCGGCAGGTCCCGGCTGTGGACGACCCCGAGGCTCTTCGTCGCACGGGTGAGGGCGACGTAGAGGTCGTTCCCGCCGCGGGAGTGCGCCGCGAGGATCTCCGTGGGCTCCACGACGAGGACGGCGTCGAACTCCAGCCCCTTGGACTGGGCGGCCGTCATCAGCACGACGGGCGAGTCCAGCGACGAGGGGCCGTCGGCGCGCGCGACACCGTCCACCTCGGTCAGCCGGTCGATCAGTTCGGCCGGGAAGCCGGGGGCGTGCAGGATCGCCATCCGGCGGCCGTCCAGCTGCGCGACCTCCTTCTCGACGACGGCGCGCAGGGCCGCCCCCCGGTCGTCCGCGGGGATCCGCAGGCTCCACGGGCGGGTCCCGCCGCTGCGCACCGCGGTGGGGGCGGTGAGCGCCGGGTCGACCGCCCGCAGGACGCCCTCGGTGATCCGCATGATCTCGGCCGGGGTCCGGTAGTTGATGGTGAGTTCCACCGTGCGCCAGCGCCCGGCCGTGTACTCGTCGAGCGCCTCGCCCCAGGAGCTCAGCCCGGCCGGCGCACCGGTCTGCGCGAGGTCGCCCACGATCGTCATGGAACGGCCGGGGCAGCGGCGGGTCAGCAGCCGCCAGGCCATGGGGGACAGTTCCTGCGCCTCGTCGACGATGATGTGCCCGAAGCCCCAGGTCCGGTCCTCGGCCGCACGCTCGGCGAGGGGGCGGAACTCCCCCTCGCCGCGGTACTGGCGGGTCAGCATCTCCGCGTCGATCTCGGCCAGCCCCGCGCCGAAGTCCTCCAGGACGACCTTGGCGAACTCCAGCTCCTCGGCCTCGGCGGCGGCGGCGGCCCGGCGGGAGACGGCGCTGCCGGGCAGCGGGCCGAGCAGCTCGGCGGCCTCGTCGAGCAGCGGCACGTCGTCGGTGGTCCAGGCGGTGGCGGCTTCCTGGTCCGGGCCCGGCCGTTCGCGCAGCAGGGCGGCGCGTTCGGCCTCCGAGAAGTCCGGCATGGCCTCCGCCAGCAGCTCAGGGGAGCCGAACAGCGTGGTGAGCAGCTGCTCCGGGCCGAGCCGCGGCCACAGCTTCTCGGCCAGCGCCTGGAAGTCGCGCTCGACGACGAGCGAGTCGGCGAGGTCCACCACGTCGTCCAGCTCCATCTCCCCGCCCCGGTCCCTGGCGATCCGCAGGGCCAGCTCCGAGGAGAGCCGCTCGACCAGGGCGGCCCGGGCCGCGTTGTGCGGTTCGCCGCTCTTGTGGGCGGCGGCGTGGGCCCGCTCGCACAGGGCCCGGCCGATCACGAGCTCCTCCTGGTGGGGCGAGCTCCGCCCCACGGTGATGGTCCAGGACTCCTCCGGCAGCTGCCGCAGGCCCTCCAGCGCGGTGGCGAGCACCCGCGCCATCCGTGCGTCGCCCTTGACGGCGGCCGCCTCGGGCGTCTCCGTGTCCGTCCCGGTCACGCCGGGGTAGAGCGCGCCGATGCTGCTCAGCACGACCTCGCTCTCGCCGAGCGCGGGGAGGACCTGGTCGATGTAGCGCAGGAACGTCGTGTTCGGCCCGATGACCAGCACCCCGCGCTTGGCCAGCCGGTCGCGGTGGGTGTAGAGGAGGTACGCGGCGCGGTGCAGCGCGACCACGGTCTTGCCGGTCCCCGGGCCGCCCTGGACGACCAGCACGCCGCTCAGCTCGGAGCGGATCACCCGGTCCTGCTCGGACTGGATGGTGGAGACGATGTCGCCCATCCGCCCCGTCCGGGCCGCCGTCAGCGAGGCGAGCAGCGCGGTCTCCCCGCTGAGGTCGGAGCCGGCCCGGCCGTCCAGGGCGCCCACGCCGAAGGCGTCGTCGTCGAAGTCGACGATGGTCCGGCCCTTGCTCCGCAGGTGCCGTCGCCCCGTCACCCCGCCGGGGGCGGCGGGCGTCGCGCGGTAGAACGGCTCCGCGGCCGAGGCCCGCCAGTCGGTGAGCAGCGGTTCGTGGTCGTCGTCGGCGAGGGCGATCCGGCCGATGTACTGGCGCTCGCCGTCGGCGGTGTCGAGCCGGCCGAAGCAGAGCCCGTACTCGGCGGCGTAGAGCTCCGCCAGCCGGCGGGTGTGGTGGAGCTCCATGGTGTCGCGCTCCAGGCGGGACTGGAGCGTGCCGCCCTTGTCCTGGCGGTGGATCTCGCGCAGCCGGGCCGTCGCGAGTTCACGCAGGCTTTCGAGCCGGTCGTACAGCCGGCCGACGTACGCGTTCTCCGCCCGCAGCTCCCGGGTCCGCCGGCCGTCGGAGGCCGGGGCGTCGCCGCCGCCCGGGTTCGTCCCGGCTCCGGCGGTGGTGGGTTCGGACGGGGACGACGACGTGGGGACCAAGGCAAGCTCCATTGACTCAGGACCTTCGATCGACCGGGCGACCGAGGGCGGCGGCGGAGGGACACCGCCATGTACGACACGACAAAGCTCGGGGGCGGGGACCGCGCGCACGCGACGGCCCCGGTGGGGTTCCCAGCATAAGGATCTTGGAAGTCGGCGCTTTCGGCGCACCGGTGGCGAGCGGACGGGGACGGGCTGCGGCACCTTCCATGTCCGCGGGCCCCGGCCCAGGCCGACAATTCTGCGGCACGACCGGGGCCTTGCGGCAAGCCCCCCCGTGCGCTATAAGTTGGGAGTGGAAAGGAGTGGGTACGTCCCCTTTCCCGTTCGTCGTCCGCCCTGGTCGGACCACCCCCTCACGAAGCGCGGTGCGCCGCGTACCGCGCTGCCGTCCGTCGCGCCGATCGCGCGTCCGTCCGTCAGGGCCTGTCACCACGCGGCCGCAGTGCCGGAGTTCCCGGAGCCTCTCACAGTCCGCCGCGCCGACGAAGCCCGCCGCCGCTGACGGCCGGAGCCGGGGCGCCGGCCGCCGGCGTCGGGGAGAGCGGCAGTGTGGCGGCCACCCGGAAGCCGGCCCGGTGCGGGCCGGCGGTCAGCTCGCCGCCGAAGACCGCGATCCGTTCGGCGAGCCCGATCAGGCCGTGTCCGGTCGAGAGGTCCCGCCGCAGCGCGAGGGTACGGCCGGCGCCGTCGTCGACCACCTCGATGTGCAGGGCGTCGGACCAGGTGATCCGCACGGCCGCGTGACTGCCCGGCCCGGCGTGCTTGGTGATGTTGGTGACGGCCTCCTGCACCAGCCGGTAGGCCGTGCGGTCGACGCTGTCGTCGAGGGGGAGCGGGGTGCCGCGGACGTCGAGGTCGATCCGGATGCCCGTCCGGCGGCCGTCCTCCAGCATCGGCTGCAGATCGGCCAGGCCGTGCCGGCCGATGTCCTCGACGGGGGCGTCCGGGCTGCGCAGCACCCGGAGCATGCGGCGCAGTTCGGTCATCGCCGACCGGCCGACGTCCTCGATGTGGCCGAACGCCTCGATGGCGCCGGTCTGCTCGGCGGGCGTCGTGCTCCTGGCGTTCTCGGCCCGCATGACCATGACGGCGACGGCGTTGGCGACGATGTCGTGCAGCTCGCGGGCGATGCGGGTGCGCTCGCGCACCACCGCCCGGCGGGCCTCGGTGAGGTCGCGGCGGTCGCGCTCGGCGGCGATCCGGCCGGCCCGGACCCAGCGGGCGAGGCTCCAGGCCGAGACCGTGACCAGCACGTAGAAGGCCAGTGAGGACAGCAGCATCGAGGTGCTGTCGGTCGTCGGCACCAGGTCGACCAGGTAGTAGGTCTTCAGCCCGGTGGCGGCGAGTCCGAGCGCCAGCGCGGTGAAGGCGGCCGGGCGTCGGCAGGTGTCCGCGACGGTGTACAGCGCGAGCAGCAGGCCGAAGAACGGGGTGAAGGACAGCGCGTCGGCCAGCGTCAGCAGGCACGCGCCGGTCGTGACGGCCCAGACGACGAGGAACACCGCCATCGGCCGGCGCCGGCGCAGGGCCAGCGCGACGGCCTGGACGCAGGCGAGTGCCAGGACCTGGGCGTGCTCCGCCCAGGAGGTGCCCGGAAACGCCGGGTTCCCGAAGTAGAAGACGTCCGGCGCCGTGGCCGCGAGGGCCAGGGCGAGGTCCTGCAGCCCCACGGACCGGTGGCGGCGGTGGTCCGCCGCCCGGTCCGCGGGGTGCTGTTCGGTGGTGTCCATCAGCTGGTCCGTGTTCCCGCCAGGTGCCCCGGGCCGGCTACTTGAAGCAGCAGGCTTGCTGCGGCACGGTGTTGCAGCATTCGGCGCGGGTGAAGTCGGTGAGGTCGCCGGCGAAGGCGAGCCACCAGGTGTCCGGCTGCATCAGGGCGGGCGGCCGGGCGATCGGGTAGCCGAGATCGGCGTAGGCCGCCCACAGGTCGCCGCCGTGGGTGTGCAGGGCTCGGGTGAGATCGCGTCGGGAGTGCTCCCTGAGCGCGTCCGTGTGCCGCGAGGGCTTGTTCAGGGTCAGCAGCGCCGCCGCCGCGGTGACACCGTCCGTGGCGACCGCGGACAGGGCCAGGCCGGCGACGTTGATCGTCTCCGGGCCCGGGTCCGGGTCCGCGTTCCGCGTGATGCGGACGACGAGGCGCTGCCAGGGGCTCGACAGGGTCTCGGGCGGCTGCGGCACCAGGACGGTCTGGGTACTGAGCAGGAAGCCGTGGGCCACTGCCGGGCCGGGCCCGCCGCCGGCTCCGGCTTGGTGCACGGCGACGTCGAAGGTCGGGGTGGAGCGGTCGTTCATGGCGTGTCCTCGGGGTCGGCCACGGTCGGCGGCGCGTGCCGGGTGCCTCGGGTCGGCCGGGGGGCCGAGCGGATCCGGCGGTTTGTCGTGCCGTCCGCACCGGGGCGGTCGGAGCACCGCTGCGCAGTCGCCCGACGGGGGCTGCGCGACCGTGGAACTCTTCCTCCACGGTCTCCCCTTGCGCGTCCCGAACACATGAGCCCCTGGTCCCGGCCGGAGCCTGTCCGGCCGGGACCAGAGCGGCCCCGGTCCCGCGCCCGGCCCGGCAGGCAGGCACAGCCGAAAAGCCACTGGTGCCGCCGCGCCCGTTCCGACAGGCTGCCGCGCATGGACTGGATGCCCCTGCTCTCCACGCTGACCGGTGCCGTGATCGGCATCACCGCCACCCTGGTCGCCGACCGCAACCGCTGGCGGCGCGAGGAGGCCCGGCACGCGCTGGACGTGCGGCGCGAGGTGTACACCCAGTTCGTCAGCGCGCTCAAGGCCGCGGGCGAGGAGATCCGGGCGGTCGCGCTGGGCGACCACCTCTCCGAGTCGGCGCGTGACGCGGCCGTGCGGGAGGCCTTCCGGGCCACCGGCCTCTACACCGCGAGCGAGCGCCTCTGGCTGGTCGGGCCGCCGCAGGTCGTGGCGGCCGGGAACGAGGCGTTCCTCAGCCTGCGCCGCGTCCGCGACGCCTACGCGGCCGGGGCGGCCGTCGGCTCCGCCGAGGACGCGCCGCTGATCGCGCTGCGCCGTTCGGCGATGGGCCGGATGCGCGGCCTCATGCGCGAGGACCTGGGCATCGGCCCGCTGGGGATCGAGTGAGCCCCGGCCGCGCCGGTCAGCGCGCCGTCACCGGGTCGGTGCCGAGCCACCAGGCGGGGTCGGCGGTGCCGTCGGTGGTCCGGCCGTCGCTGTGCACGTAGTACCGGGCGTCCCGGCCGGGCTCGGCCAGTTCGCCGGCCAGCGCGCGCTCCAGCCACTCCGCGCCGAAGCGGAAGACCTCGGCCGCGACACCGCCCAGCGGGTGGAACTCGCCTTCGTAGACCCGCATCTCCTTGGGCGCGGTGATCAGCTCGTAGCCGGCCAGTGCCTGCTCCAGCCGGGTCAGCTCGTCGAACTCGCCGATGCCCACCAGGACCGGGCAGGTGATCCGGGTGACCAGGTCGCCGAGCGGCAGCCGGTCGACCAGTTCGCGGTCGAAGGCCTGCTCGTCGGTGTAGCCGGCCATGTACATGAAGTTGTGCTTGAAGCTCGGCTGGGCCCGCTCGAAGATGGTGTCGAAGTCGCCGGTGACGGCTTCGAAGGCGGCCAGCGCGGCGAGCCTCGGGTCGGCGGCGGCGGCCCGCATGCCCCAGTAGCCGCTCATGCTGATGCCGAACATGCCGATCCGCTGCGGGTCGACCTCGGGGAGGCCGGCCAGGTGGTCGATGCAGCGGCTCAGCGCCCGCTCGTAGTTGGTGAGGTCGAGGGTCAGCCCGTTCGCCCGGGACTCGCCCTGGCCGGGGCCCTCGATGGAGAGCGCCACGATGCCCCGCGAGGTGTAGTAGCGCTCGGCGGCGAAGATGTAGTCCTCCTTGATCATGTCCATCCCCGGGCCGAGGATGACCGCGGAGGCCTGCTCGACGCGCCCGGGCGGCAGGTGGAGCAGGGCGTAGACGTGCCGGCCTTCGAACTCCAGCTCCACCCGGCGCACCCGGTGGCCGCGCAGTTCGCCGAGTCGCGCCACGCAGTGGTCGGCACGCTCGCGGAACGCCGTCTTGCGCGGGTCGGAGGCGTCGAGGAACGAGTACTGGGCGCGGCCCCACATCACGGCCGCCCGCTGGTACAGGTCGGCGGCGGTGCGGCCGAAGCCCTCGCGCTCGTGGTGGGCGGCCCGCTGCTCGGCCTGCCCGGCGACGGTGGCCCACGCCTTGGGCAGCATGGCGCCGCTGCGGACCAGCGCGAAGACCTTGTCGAAGTCGGTGTGGTCGTGGCCGAGCTGCTCCATCGTGCCCTTGGCCTGCGGGTGCAGGGCGTCGAAGCCGCCCTGGGCGAGGGCGATGTCCAGGGCCCAGCTCTGTCCGGTCGATCGGACGGTCATGGTGCGCTCCCTTGTGGAAGAGAATTGATAAGTACTTAACTATTAAGTACTTATGCTTTACCCGGCTGTCAACCCCGGCGTCAGACGGGAGAGGATCACCCCATGACCGAACCGAATGCGGACCGGCCGGCCCGGTCGGACCGGGCCCGGCCCGGAGCGGAGCGCGTCGAACGCGCCGACGCGCTGGAGGCGCTCGCCCGCGCCGCGTACAGCCTCAGTGCCGCCGACGCCCGCCTGCGCGGTCGCGCCACCCGCTCCCCGGGCGCGCTCTCGCTCACCCACGCCCGGGCCCTGCGCGTCCTGGCCGACGAGGGGCCGATCCCGGTCAGCCGGCTCGCGGCCGGCGCCGAGACCACCGCGGCGGCGGCGACGCAGCTGGTCAACGGGCTGGTCGAGGCCGGCTACGTCACCCGCGAGCGGCCGGCCCACGACCGGCGCTCCGTCCTCGTCACCCTCACCGCGGCCGGTCGCGAACGGCACCTCCAGCGCCAGCAGGCGCTCCACGCCGACCTGGACCGCCTGGTCGCCGGGCTCGACGACGCCACGATCGAGGCGGCGGCCACCGTGCTGCGCGGACTCGCCGGGATCTACGACGGGCTCTGACGCCGCCGCCTGCCGCGCGCTGTCGTTCGAGCCGTACCCATAGGTCGGATCTATGAGGTCATAGCTCCGGACCCCCTACACCGGTGCACACTGCCCGGGTTTGCTTCAACCATCCGTCTGCCGCTCGCCCGCCCGGAGGACCACCCGACATGTCCCGCCCGATCCGCATCGCGATCGTCGGAGCCGGCCCCGCCGGCATCTACGCCGCGGACGCCCTGCTCAAGTCCGACGCCGCCCAGGACCCGGGCGTCTCGATCGACCTGTTCGAGCGGATGCCCGCCCCGTTCGGGCTGATCCGCTACGGCGTCGCCCCCGACCACCCGCGGATCAAGGGCATCGTCACCGCGCTGCACCAGGTCCTGGAGAAGCCCGGCATACGCCTGTTCGGCAACGTCGACTACCCGGGCGACCTCACCCTGGACGACCTGCACCGCTTCTACGACGCCGCGGTCTTCGCCACCGGCGCGACGGCCGACCGGGCCCTCGACATCCCCGGCACCGGCCTGGACGGCTCCTTCGGCGCCGCCGACTTCGTCTCCTGGTACGACGGGCACCCGGACGTCCCCCGGACCTGGCCGCTGGAGGCCGAGAAGGTCGCCGTCCTCGGCGCGGGCAACGTGGCGCTGGACGTGGCCCGCATCCTCGCCAAGACCGCCGACGAGCTGCTCCCCACCGAGATCCCCCCGAACGTCCACGCCGGGCTCAGGGCCAACCGGGCGCTGGAGGTGCACGTCTTCGGCCGTCGCGGCCCGGCGCAGGCCAAGTTCAGCCCGATGGAACTGCGCGAACTCGACCACTCCCCGACCATCGAGGTCGTCGTCGACCCCGAGGACATCGAGTACGACGAGGGTTCGATCGCCGAACGCCGTGGCAGCAAGCACGCCGACATGGTCGCCTCCACCATCGAGAACTGGGCCATCCGCGACATCGGCGACCGCCCGCACCGGGTCCACCTGCACTTCTTCGAGTCCCCCGTCGAGGTGATCGGCGAGGACGGCCGGGTGAGCGGCCTGCGCACCGAGCGCACCGAACTCGACGGCACGGGCAACGTCCGGGGCACCGGCCGCTTCACCGACTGGGACGTCCAGGCCGTGTACCGCGCCATCGGCTACTACTCGGACGAGCTGCCGAAGGTGCCCTTCGACCCGATCAGCGGCACCGTCCCCAACGAGGCCGGCCGCGTCCTGGCCGCCGACGGCTCCCACCAGGCCGCCACCTACGTGACCGGCTGGATCAAGCGCGGCCCCGTCGGCCTCATCGGCCACACCAAGGGCGACGCCAACGAAACCGTCGCCTGCCTGCTGGCCGACCACGCCGCCGGCAGCCTCCCCGGCGCCGTCGAGCCCGAGCCCGACGCGGTGGTGGCCCACCTGCGCGACCAGGGCGTCCGGTTCACCACCTGGGAGGGCTGGAAGGAGCTCGACGCCCACGAGCGCGACCTCGGCACGGCCGAGGGGCGCGAGCGCGTCAAGGTCGTCGACCGCGAGGAGATGCTCCGCCACAGCGGCGCCTGACGGGCCCTCGGGCCCGGGGGCGGGGCCCGCGGCGGACGGCGTGGACCGAACCACGACGGGGCGGACGGTCGAGCACCGTCCGCCCCGGCTGTTCGCCGGGCCCGCCCGGTGGCCGGGGCGCGCAACCGGGCGGGGGTCTGCTGCGTCCGGACGAGGTGGGGTAGGGTCGCCGGACCACACCCGTCGACGTAGGGGGAGGGTCGGCCCGGCGCCATGACCAGGGAACTTGCCAAGGCTTCGCGTGTGCGAATAGCCGATCTGACGCCGGGTACGGACCTCTATCTCGGTGTGCGGTTGAGCGCGCCGGGGCTGGTGTTCGACATCAGCTGCTTCGGTCTGGACGCGGATCAGCGGCTCAGCGACGACCGCTACTTCGTCTTCTTCAACCAGCCCGCCAGCCCGGAGGGCTCGGTGCGGCTGTTGGGCGGGCAGTCCGGTGACACGGAGGCGTTCCGGATCGTGCTGCCGGACGTCCCGCCGGCCATCGACCGGCTGAGCCTGACCGCGACCATCGACGGCGAGGGCCGGATGTCGCAGGTCACCTCCGGGTGCGTCCGGCTCGTCGTGGACGGGACGGAGGTCGGCCGCTACTCCTTCACCGGCTCGGAGTTCAGCACCGAACGTGCGGTGATGCTGGCGGACATCTACCGGCGCAACGGCGAGTGGCGCATCACACCGGTCGGCCAGGGCTTCGACGGGGGCCTGCGGGCACTGCTGGAGAACTTCGGCGGCGAGGCGCTCGAAGAGGACGCCGAGCAGGGCGGGAGCGAGGTCCAGGCCGCCCCGGCGCCCGCTGCTCCGGCGCCGGTGCCGTCGGTGCCCGCTGCTCCCGTGTCGGCCGCGCCGGTGCCCGCGCCGCAGCTCCCCGTGCAGCCGCCCACGCCGCCCGGCGTCCGGATCTCCCTGGTCAAGTACGCCGAAGTCCCCGAGCAGACCGGGTGGGTGCAGCAGAACGACCACCTCGTCCGCTACACCCTGAGCAAGGGCCAGGACGTCCTCGCCCTGCACGGCAGCATGGTGGCCTACCAGGGCCGGGCCGAGTTCGCCCACGAGAGCTCCGGCATGCTGCGCAAGCTCACCGGCAACCTCACCGGCCAGACGCTCAAGCTGATGCGGGTCTCCGGCGAGGGCCAGGTGTTCCTGGCCGACGAGGCCGCCCACCTCCACGTGGTGCGGCTGGAGGGCGACGCCATCTGCGTCAGCTCCGACCGGGTGCTGGCCTTCGACGCGAACCTGGAGCACGAAGTCCGCCGGATCGAGGGCGAGGGCCTGCCGAACGGCGGCTTCTTCACGCTCCAGTTCAGCGGCCACGGCACGGTGGTGGTGAAGACCAACGGCATCCCGGTGGTGCTGCCGGTCACCCCGGCGCCCGAGACGTACGCCGACGTCCACGCGCTGGTCGCGTGGTCGCGCGGAGCCCAGGTGATCACCACGGCCCCGGTGCGGATCCGGCGCTCCGCCTACGCGGGGCACGCCGCGGAGTCGTACAGCCTTCAGTTCAGGGGCGGGCCGGGGAACTTCGTCGTCGTCCAGCCGTTCGAGGTCTGAGCGGGCGCAGCGCCCGGGTACAAGGAGGTTGGAATGGAGCGGCAGGTGCTCTCGGGCACGTACCTGCAGGGGTACACGGCCTCCCCGGTCGCGGCGCGGATGAGCAACCACGGCGGGGCGATGTGCCGGGTCGCCGTCACCGGCGCGCAGGACGTGCTCGCCAAACCCGGGGCGATGGTTGCCTACGACGGGTTCCTCCAGTACGAGGCGGTCTCGCAGTCGCTGCGCCGGTCGCTCGGTGAGTGGGCGTCGGGCGAGCGCAGTCCGCTGCTGCGCTGGTTCGGCGACGGCACGCTCTACCTGGCCGACTTCGGCGCGGACGTGCTCAACCTCCAGCTCGACGACGAGTCGCTGTCCGTCAACGGCTCGCACCTGCTGGCCCTGGACGCCTCGCTGGGCTGCGCCGTAGAGAAGGTCAAGGGGCCGGCGCTGATGGCCGGTACGGGCCTGTACAACGTGACGGTGAGCGGCAGCGGCTGGGTGTCGGTCACCTCCCGCGGGGTCCCGGTGGTGCTGGACTGCGCGGAGGCCGAGACGTTCGTCGACCCGGACGCGCTGGTGGCCTGGACGACCGGGCTGGAGATCAAGGTGCGGCGGACCCTCAAGGTCGGCTCACTGATCGGCAGGGGCAGCGGCGAGGCGGTCCAACTGGGCTTCAAGGGCTCGGGTTTCGTCGTCGTCCAGCCCAGCGAGGACACCTCCGACCGACTCAAGATCCGCGGCTGAACAGTCCGCAGCCAAGGAGCAGTGATCACCGTGCACAGTCCCCTTCTCGACCACACCGCCCTGGCCGGCGACGAGCGCTTCGCCCTGCAGAACCCGCAGTTGCTGCGGGTCGCGCTGGACGGGCGGGCCGAGGTGCTGGCCCGCAGCGGCGCGATGGTCGCGCACACCGGCCGGGTGCAGTTCACCGGCTGGACCGAGCCCGGCCGCCGGAGCCGCAACCGGCAGCAACAGCACCATCCGCAGCAGCACCACCAGGCGCGTCAGCAGCCGCCCGCCCTGGACCTGATGCGCTGCGCCGGCACCGGCACGGTCTACCTCGCCAACCTGGCCCAGCACCTGCACATCCTCGACCTCCGGCGCGAACGGCTGACGATCACCAGCAGCTACGTCCTGGCCCTGGACACCACGATCGAGTGGCGGGCGATCGACATCGAGGGTGGTGAGCGGATCTCCGGCGTCGGCCGGCACAGCCTGGAGCTGTCCGGCAGCGGCACGTTGGTGGTGATGACCTCCGGCCTGCCGCTGGTGATGCCGGTACGCGCGGGCCAGTACGTCTACGCGGACGCCGACGCGGTGGTCGGCTGGTCCTCGGCCCTCGACGTCCAACTCCAGGCACAGAGCAGCAACACCGAGGCCTGGCGCCGCCGCGGCACCGCCACCGAGGGCTGGGAGCTGTCCTTCACCGGCGACGGCATCGTCATCGTCCAGCCCAGCGAACTCCTCCCGCCGCAGCGGGTGCCGCTGCGCTGACCGCCGCCCGGCACGGCGCACCACCCGGGCGGCAGGCGGGCGGCACCCGTCGGCGCCGGGTCAGTCGGTCCCGGTGGACACCGCGGCCTTGAAGTGGGCGGGCAGGCTGCCGGAGCTCAGGGCGGCGGCGAGGTCCTTGGCCTCGTCCTCGGTGAACGAACCGCTGATCACGGCCGCTCCGCCGACGATCGCCTGGGCGACGTACGGGTGCGAGACGACCGTGCCGTCCACCGAGATGGCGAGCTGGTTGGCCGGCGCGGGCTGCGGCGCGATCCTGCCGGTGAGGTCGGCGAAGGCCTTGCCGCCCTGGGCGGTGAACTCCACAGTCACCTGCCAGCCGGCGCCGAACTGGCTGTCGAACGCCGCCGAGGCCTTCGCGATGTCGGTGCCGCGGACGGCGGCCGGTGCCAGGGCGAACCTCATCGCCACCGGGTCCGCCTTGGTGACGGTGCCGCAGACCGCCACGGCGGCACCCGGATCGATCGCGGCGGCGAGTGCGGTGTCGGGGCCTGCACAGCTCAGCGCGGCGAAGCCGGCGGCGAGTTCCGGCGGCACCGCGCCGGTCGGGGTGGAGTCCGCGGAGCCCGGCTCCGGGGCGGCGGCGCCGGCCGCCACGGCCAGCACCGGCCGGAAGTCCAGCGCGGTCCGGCGGCCGAGCGCCGCGAGGCGGTCTCCGGAGACCTGCCCGGCGACCGAGAGCCGCAGGGCCGCGGCCGTCGAGGTGACCCGGGCATCCGGCAGGCCGCGCGCCTCGGCCCGCTTGCGCAGCTGCTCGGCGGCCTGCTTCAGCTGCTCCTGGTCCAGTGGGTGGTCCGGGGTGTAGACGGCGGCGGTCCGCCCGGCGGCGGACGTGGCCTGGGCCGGCGGCGGACCGGGCGGCGCCTGGCTCGGGGAGGTGCACGCGGTGACGGCCGCCCCGGCGAGCAGGAGAACGGCCAGCGAGGAGAGCACCCGGGGCCGCTGCCCGGCCGACGGAGAGGGGCTTGTCATGGCGCGAGTCTGCCAGCACGGCGGGCCGCCCCGTCGGGGAGCGGTGGTCGTGTGACGCAACCGTGACGGCCCCGCCGGGCGGCTCCCGGAGCAGCGGTCGCCGGGGAGGCGCGCGGCCCCGACTTCGCGGGCCCCGCCGGGTGGTGGGCCCCGTCGGGTCGGTGGCCCGGGCGGGTGGTCCGGCGCCGGTCCCGGTCAGCCCGTGCGGTAGCAGATCACGAAGTCGTCGTAGGCGTGCCGCCCGGGCCGGGCGGCCACCTCGCCGAGCGCGCGGCGGACGTCGTGCAGCTGAGCGACGGTCATCTGCAGGGGCGGCTCGTCGGGCTGGTGGGTGTAGCGGATCGGGTAGTCCACCCCCGGCTGATCGGTCATCTCGATGTGGCAGCCGAGCACGTGGCTGACCGGGTGGGCGGCGGCGAAGGCGATCAGCCGGTCGATCGTCGCGACGTAGGCGTCCCAGTCGGCGATGTAGAGCCGCCCCGGGTAGACGGTGTCGCCGGTGAGCAGGAAGCCGGTGAACGGGTCGTAGTAGGTGATGGCGGCCTCGTGGTGACCGGGGCTGGTCAGGCAGGTCAGCACCCGCCCGCCGAGGTCGAGGTGGGCCGGCCGGTCGGGGTCGTCGCCCAGGCCGAGGAACGCCCGGACGGTGTCGGGCGCGGCGTCCACCACCACGGTGTCGGGCCGCCCGGCGAACTGCGCGTCCCCCGCGATGTGGTCGCCGTGACCGTGGCTGTGCAGGACGAGCAACTGGTAGGCGGTGCGCGGGTGGCGGGCGAGCCACCCCGCGACCAGCTCGTCGACGACGCGGCGGAGCGGGAGGTGTTCGGGGGCGGTGGTGGCGCCGGTGTCGATCAGGACCGCGCGCTCGTTGCCGAAGAGCAGGAAGAGGAACGGCGCCTCGTAGTCGACGGCCATGTTCTGCCGGAGGATCACGGTGTGCTCGTCGTAGTGGTGGACCTGGAGTTCGGGGTCGGTGTTGTGCTTCGCCGACTCCGACCCGTGGATCCAGCGCACATCGAGGGAGCGCCCCGCGGCGTGCGCCGCCCGGTCCGCGGCCGCGAAGTCGATCGCGGCCGCGGAGCTGAGCGCGCGCGGGGGACCGCTCGGGCTCGCCGGGCCGATCGGGTGCGGGCCGGAGGTCATGGGTTCTCCCGTCGCTGTCGCTCGCACCGGCCGAGTGCGCCACCCGCCCTCGTCCGGCGTCGGCTCGGCCGGGAGCCGCCGTCGCGAACCTACCAGGCGCCGCGGGCGGGGGCGGATCAGAATTCGTCGGCGCCGTTGCGCAGCTCGGGCGTCCAGTAGCCGGTCGCCCAGACGGCGGGGTCGACGGCGATGCCGCCGGCGCCGGGGGCCTTGACGGTGGCCTGGCCGCTGCCGCCGGCGAGGGCGACGGAGAACGCGGTCACCGGCTCGTTGTTCTCGTGCACACCGCCGTCGGAGAGCTTGACGACGGCGTAGGCGGGGGCGCCGGCGGCGAGGACGACGGGGGAGGCGGGCTTGCTCTTGGCGACGGCGGGCACGTTCTCGCGGTGGCTTTCGAGGAACCGGATCTGCGGGTACTCGCTGAGCCGGCAGCTGTGACCCGAGGTGTTCCTCGCGGTCAGCACGATGTGGGTGTAGGGCGGGCCGTCCTGGAGGGCGGCGGTGACGGCGACGTCCTTGACGGTGCACGGCGGCGCGCTCGCCGCCGCCGGGTCGGCGGGCGCCTGCGAGGCACCGGTCGGCCGGGCGGTGGGCGAGCCCTTCCCGGTGCCGGCGCCCTGCGCGCCCGCGCCGCTCGTCCCGGCGCCCGCGCCGGGCGTGCTGGCCGCGCCCTGTGCGGGCGCCGTGTTCGGGGCGGTGTCGGCCGTGCCGGGCGTGGACCGCGCGGCCGCGGGGGTCGGTGCGGCGGCCCCGGTGTCCGTGGCGTCCCCGCCGCAGGCGGTGAGGGCGAGGGCGAGGGCGGCGGTGCCGGTGGCGGCCAGGACGGTGGTGCGGCTGCGGTGGGTGCGCATTGGGAGGTCCCCCGGTGTCTGTCGTGCGGTGCGGGCAAGGGAACCCGGTCTGCCGGGTCTGGGCACGACCTTGGCGCGGGAACCGCCTCGGCCGCCAGAGCCGGCCGCCGATCTGGGAGGCCGGAATGTTTTATGGCCTCTGACCTGCGGGAACGCGTCTGCCTGGAACGGCGGAATGGAACGGGCGGGCTCAGGGTGGACGCCGGGCGGACTCCGGCCCGGATCGGGCGTGGACGGCAAAAATACCCCCTCGGGTATATTCGGGAAGGCGGCCGGACGGGCCGCCCCGAGAGCGAGGAGAGCGGTATGTGTCGACGCGTTGTCTGCCGGTCCTGCGGCAAGCCCGGCTACGCGGGCTGCGGCCGGCACGTGGACGAGGTACTGGCCGGAGTGCCCCGGTCCGAGCGCTGCGCCTGCGGGGAGGGCGGTGCGAAGGGTGCCGAGCGGGGCGCCGAGAAGGGCACCGGCTGGTTGGGACGACTGCTCGGCCGCCGCTGACACCCCGGATCGTCGCCGCGGGCGTCGCCGCGGGCCGTCCCGGGTAAGGGTGTCCGGGGGTGGGGCATGCGGAGTCGGCCGGGAGCGGTGCTCGTGGTTCCGGTGGTGGCGGTGTGCTGGCTGGCCCCCGCCGTCCTGGGCGCCTGGGGGCTCCTCGAACTGCGGGACATCGACTGGGCGCCGCCGGCCGCCGTGGGCTTCGGCCTGATCGTGCTGGGTTCGCTGGCGGGTCTGGTCCGGCTGCTCAGGAACGACGCGGGAAGGACGGCGGCCGCCCTGTTCGGCCTGCTGACCGCCTGGGTCGTCCTCCTCGTCGCCGGATTCGGCATGCAGGACCAACAGCTCCTGCACGAGCGGGGCGTCGCCTCGGAGGGCGAGGTGGTCCGGGCGATCGTCAGCTCCGACCCGATGGCCGGTCAGGGGCCCGCCGTGACCGCGGTCGACGTGCGGCTCGCCGACGGGACCGAGGTCAGGGGCATCGGGACCAGAGGCGAACACCCCGCCCTCGGTGACCGGCTCCGGGTGACGGTGGACCCGCGCGGCACGGTCGAGCCGCGGCTGGGCCCGCGCCCCGACGCGGCGGACCGCACGGTGGTGCTCGTCCTGCTCGCCGTCATGGCCGCCTGTGCCCTGGCCGCGGGTGCGGTGGTGGACGAGCTCTGATCGTGCCGACGAGGCCGGGCCGACGAGGCCGGGCCGGTGACGTCGGGCCGGCCTGCGTCGGAGCCGGCGCGGGCCGGAGCCGGGTGCCTCAGAGCCGGACGGGGCCGATGTCGGCGGAGCCGCCGGCGCACGGGGGAGAGGCGCGGCGGCACTCCTGAGGCGGACAGGTCGCGACGGACGCGACGGTCGGCTCGTGGCGGGTGAGCAGGGACCAGAGCACCCAGCCGGTGAGTCCGTTGCCGGTGACCACGACCTTGCCCCAGCGGGTGCCGAGCGGTGAGGTCCAGGTGTCCACGATCTCGACCCGGTCGCCACAGTGCGTCAGGCCGAGCACCGTGTCGTTGACCGAGTGGTCGCGGCGGACGTTGGCGGCGCCCGCCGCGACCTCCCACCCGGCGTGGCCGTTCTCGGGCGGCCGGGGGCCGGGGCCGGAGCCGCTCTGGCGGTCGCCGCCGGCGGCCACCGCCGGGAGCATCAGGATGGTCAGGGAGAGGACCGCCGAGGCGGCCCGTCCGATCAGGCGCACCGGGGCCTCGGCGGATCGTTCTGTGTGGGCATGTACGGCAGAACGATCCGGCCATGCGTGTGCGGACCGTTTCCGCCCGGGGCCACCCGGACGGCCGCTGCCGACTCGGTCGATCGGGTGGTGTCCGGGGCCGGGAGGCTGACGGCGGAGGCCGGTGGTGCCCGCGGTGCCCCGCGTCCCGCGCCGCGCTCCGACCGGCCCCGGACGCCGCCCGGTGCAGGCGCCCCTGCGCCGGGCGGCGTGCTGGTCAGGAGGAGATGCTGAACTGCTGGCCGTAGACGGCCCAGTGGAGCGGGGTGTCGAGGTCGAGGTTGCCGGCCCGGAGGAAGACCCGCTGGGCGGTGTCGATGCGGCTGGTGTCGCTGTGCGCGGGCTCGGTCACCATCTCGGCGTTGCGCGCGTCGAGGAAGGCCTCCAGATAGGCGGTCTCGTCACCGCCCTGGGACGGCGGGGTGGCCGTGGCCAGTGCCGCCTGGCGGATCCTGGCCAGACCGTCGGGGCCGTGGACGACGGCCGCGTCGTAGTAGGCGAACTGGCCGAGCGCGCGCAGCCCGTCCTGCTTGGCCCGCGAGACGGCGGGGTTGAAGTAGACCCGGTCGAGCTCGTCGAGCTGGGCCTGCCGGAAGGCGGGGTCGCCGGCTGCCGCGGCCCAGGCCGCGGTGAAGCCCGGGTCCAGGCCCTCGTGGGAGGCGCTGCCGTTGACCTGCTGAAGGGCCGGCAGATAGGAGGCCAGCGGGTTGTCCGGGACGGCTTCGGTGTAGGCCCGGACCAGGTCGAGCATGTCGCCCGTCCCGGAGCAGAAGCCGATCAGGCCTGCGGTGTAGCCGCGTCCGTCGTTGATGTCCTCGATGTAGGAGAACTGCGCCCGCCAGTCGAGCGAGGAGTTCTCGGCGCTGGAGACCAGCTGCATCGCGACGTCCTTCTTCTCCGGGCTGCCGAGGTCGGAGGCCGCGACGGCGCGGGCGGCGGTGGCCGCGGCCGGGCGGGGTTCGGCGGCGTCGGCGGTGGCGGTGAGCGCACCGGCGATCAGGCCCGCGACCAGGAGGGCGGCGGCTGCGGCCCGGGCGGCGCCGCACCCCCGGGGGTCCGTCAGCCGTGCTTGCGCTGCCCGACCCGCCACGCCCACAGGACGAGCGGCACCTGGAGCGGCAGCCGGGCCACGGCCAGGGCCGGCAGCGGAGCCGGCCGGTGCCGCCAGTCGTAGGCCATCTTCATGTTGGCGGGGAACACGGCGGCGAAGAAGCCCGCGGCGGCGAGTGCCCCGACCCTCCTGGTGCGCGGCACGGCGACCGCGGTGCCGATGGCGAGTTCGGCGACGCCGCTCGCGTACGTCCAGCCCCGCCGGCTGCCCGGAAGTCGCTTCGGCACGGTCGCGTCGAACGGGCGGGGCGCGGCGAAGTGCAGCACTCCGGCGCCGAGCAGAAGTCCGCTCAGCAGCCGGGCGGAGAGTCTCGATCGCTTCACGGTCACTCCTGGGACGGTGTCGTACGACGGGTACCGCGGGCCGTGTCCGGCCGCGGTTACCGAACAGTAGCGGCCCGTCGTTCGAGCGGGAAGGCGCGCCCGGACCGGCCGGGACCGTCGCCGACCGCCACCGGACCGGGCGCCCCGGCCCGGTGGCGGTCCGGGGAAGGTCATTGACAGGCGGTGGCGCGGCTCGGTGTAATCCGGTGCGCGGGAGGGCGGCGGCAGCGGGGCGACCGTCCCGTGCGGCGGCTCCCGGAAAGGCAGGACGTCGTGGACGCGGAGACCGGACCGGCCCCGGCCGGAGGATCGGCGATCGCCGCGCTGTACGCGCGCGACCGGGCCAGCCACGCGCTGGGCATCACCCTGGACGAGGTGTCCGCCGGTCGGGCGGTCATGCGCATGCGGGTGGGCGAGTCCATGGTGAACGGCCACGGGACGGCGCACGGCGGATTCCTCTTCCTGCTCGCCGACGCGGCGTTCTCCTACGCCTGCAACAGCCACGGACCGGTGACCGTCGCCCAGGCCGCTCAGGTCACCTTCCTGGCCCCGGCCGAGGTCGGCGACGAGCTGGTCGCCGAGGCGGTGGAGCGGACCCGCTCCGGGCGGCAGGGGATCTACGACGTGACCGTCCGCCAGGTAGCGGGGCGGGTCGTCGCGGAGTTCCGCGGGCAGAGCTTCGTCATCGCCGGCCGACCGCAGGCCGGCTGACCGGGCCGGCCCCGGCCCGCGAGCCCCGTGCCCGCCCGGCCCGCGGGCCCCGTGCGCCGGCCGGAGGGTCGGCCCGGTTCGGAGGGTCAGTCCCGGGGCCGCTCGTCCACCACCTGTCGGAGCTTGCCCGTCCGGGGGTTCGTGGCCAGCTCGGCCCGGGGTACCCACTCGACGGTGAGGTGGTGGATGGCACCGGAGGCCACCTCGGCCGGATAGAGCGGGATGGCGGCGTACACGGCCGCGACGAGCCGTTCGCCCAGTGCCCCCGGTTCGGCCGGTGGTTGCCCGGTGTACCCGAGGCGCAGGACGAGGCCGTCCCGCCCGTCCCGGCGGTGCTGCACCATCTGCATGCCGGAGACGGCGCCGTCCGGGTCGGCGGCGATCAGTACCGCGCGGATCTCCTCGGTCGGCATGGCGACCGTACCGACCCGCGCGCCCTCGTTCGACCGGCCGACCAGCCGGAACCGCCCGCGTTCCGGGTCCACCCACTCGGCGCGGTCCCCGGTCGGGTACCGAAGGATCGGCATCAGGGTGCGGAACAGGTTGGTGACCACGACCCGGCCGGGCACGCCGGCAGCCGTGATCGGCTCCCCCGTCACCTCGTCGACCAGTTCCACCACCGTGCGATCGGGGAAGGCCTCGTGGACGCGGACGTCGTCGCCCGGCACCGGCGAGCCGACCAGGCCCGCGTCGTTCGAGGCGTAGCCGAGCGAGGAGACGGCGGCCTTCGGGAAGGCCTGCGACAGGATCGGCCGCAGGTCGGCGAAGAGCAGGTCGCCGCCGAAGAGCAGCAGTTCCACGGAGTCGGCGCTCCGCCCCCGCCGGACGAGGCACTCGGCCACCGCGCTGAGCTTCATCGGCTCGCCCGCGAGGACGTGGACGCCGAAGCCGGTGATCAGGTCGACGACGTAGTCGTCGGGTGCGGCGCAACCGACCGGCAGGCGGACGTTCTCCACCGGTGCGTGGTGCAGGGCGTTCTCGATGTAGAGGAAGCCGCCGTAGAGTTCGCCGGCGCAGAACAGGTTGGCCACCCGGTGGCCGGGCTTCAGTCCGGCCCGGACCATGCCCGCGCCGAACGCGGTGACCGAGTCGGCGTGCTCGGTGCGCGACCAAGGGGAGAACTTGGGGACGCCGGTGGTGCCGCCGGTCTTGTAGACGCCCGCGTCGGTGAGCGGGCCGGTCAGCAGGCGGTTGTCCGGCCAGGTGTTCGCGGCCCAGAACGCGCCCTGGTCGATGAGCGGGAGTTCGGTGAGGTGCGAGATCGTCCGCGGTACGTCGCGGTACGCCTGCGCGTAGAACGGCGAGTGACTGCGGGCGAAGTCGACGAGCTCCTGGAGCGATTTCGCGGGCACTGCGTCTCCTGTCGATCGGGCGTGCGGTGAGGATGCGTCAGTTCTGTTCTCGCTCGGTGGAGTTCGGCTCAGGAGAGGTCCGGTCGGCCGATCCAGGCGTGGGCGAGCGTCTGGACGGTCGAGCCGTCCCGGTCGGCCAGCTTCCGGTCCAGGTACGCGGCGGCCCACGCGTTGGTGGGGACGCGGAAGGGCGGGCGTTCGGCGAGCAGGGTCCGGACGACGACCTCGGCCACCTCCCGGGCCGGCTGGCCGGCCGTCTCCCAGCCCTCGCGGCCGATCCGGTCGAGGTAGTCGGTGAAGGTGTCCGCGTACGGTCCGGAGGCGGCCCGGACGGTCGAGCGGTCGATGTCCGGGAAGACGCCGAACGAGGTGTCCGGGACGAAGCCCGGCACGACGACCGACACCCGGACGCCGTGCGCCGCGGCGACCGGGGCCAGGCTCTCCATGAACCCCTCGACGGCGAACTTCGCCGCGCAGTAGGCCTCGTTGAACGGCTGGCCGACGACCCCGTGCACGCTGCCGATCGTCACCAGGCGCCCGCGGGCGGCCCGCAGCAGCGGCATCGCGGCGCGGCTGACCGCGACCACGCCGAAGAAGTTCACCTCCAGGTTGGCCCGCAGTGCGGCCGTGGTCGACATCTCCAGGGTGGGATCGGAGTTGGAGACGCCGGCGTTGTTGACCACCGCGTCCAGCCGTCCGTACGCCCGTCGCACGTCGTCGAGGCAGGCGGCGACGGAGCCGGCGTCGGTCACGTCGAGGCGGCGGACGTCCACCCGGACGCCGGCGCGGTCCGCGGCCTCGCGCAGGGCGTCGGCCCGGCCGGGCTCGCGCATGGTCGCCACCGTCGTGAAGCCGGCCCGGGCCGCGGTGACCGCCACGGCCAGTCCGATGCCGGAGGACGTCCCGGTCACCAGGACGACACCCCGGTCCGGCGTCATGAGGCGCGCTCCGCCGGGGCCGACGGGGCGCTGCTGACGGGTTCGTCCGGCGCGGGCCCGCCGCCCGCCGACCGTGCCCGGTCCCGCTCGGCGGCGTCGAGCAGCGGCTGGATCCCCAGCGCCGGCAGGAAGGAGAGCGCCGCCAGCAGGGTGCCGCCGGCCATCACCGTGCGTGTCGCGTCCAGGATCCCCAGCGGCCCGGTCAGCAGCGAGACTGCCAGGCCGCCGACCAGGGCGGCGAGCGGGATCACCCCCCAGGTGACGGTCCGGAAGGCGGCGTGCATCATGCCCTGGTTCCGCTCCGACATCCGGGACTGGCGGGTGGGGGCGCTGCAGACGTTGATGCACGACATGAAGAAGCCGTAGCAGCCCATCGTGACGGCGATCACCGGCCCGGCCGGCAGCGCGGGCGCGGCGAGCACGCCGAGCCCGACCACGCAGTGCAGCAGCAGCGCCCAGGCCAACGTCCTTCCCAGGCCCAGCCGTTCACTGATCCTCGGGGCGACCACCGCGCCGGTGAGCGCACCCACCGCGGCGACCGACATGGCCGCGCCGAAGGCGCCGACCGAGACGTCGAGGCCCCGGTAGGCGAGCACCGGCAGGACGGTGACGAAGACCGGTCCGCCGCAGTTGAGCGTCACCGCAGCGACCACCACGCGCCGCAGCACCGGGTCGGCCCAGTTGAGGCGGAACCCCGCCGTCAGCCGCTCCCGGACGGACCCGGAGGCGATCGTCCGCTCGCCCCAGGGCCGCATCCGGCGGAAGCAGGCGGCGGAGACCAGGTAGCTGGCCGCGTCGACGAGCAGGGCGGCGACGCCCAGTGCGCTGTAGAGGCCGGCCGCGATCGAGGGGCCGGCCACCTCAGAGACCGAGCCGCTTCCCTCCAACCGGGAGTAGGCGCGGACGAGTTGCTCCTTCGGCGCGACGGCCGGGACGGCGACGAGGTAGCCGACGTTGAAGAAGATCGTCGCGCCGCTGATCACCGCCACGCAGCCCACCAGCAGTGGCGTGGACAACCGGTCCTGCCAGTACGCCAGCGGGATGGCCGCCACGGCCAGCAGCCGGACGAGGTCGCAGACCAGCATCGTCCGGCGTTTGTCCCAGCGGTCGACCAGCACTCCGGCGACCGGGCCGAGCAGCGGGATGCCCAGGTACTGGGCCATCGCCACGACGCCGACCTGGAGGGCGCTCGCGTGCAGCACGAAGATCATCAGGGTCGGGACGACGAACACGGTGACCCGGTCGCCGACGGTGCTGACCGTCTGGCCGGCCCAGAACAGGTTGAACCCCCGCCCGAGGGAGACGGGCCGTCGCGGCTTCACGACCCCTCCCGGACGACGAGGCCGGCGGTCTTGCCGGTCCGGTCGTTGCTGATCAGCTCGTCGACCGGGCGCACCCGGAAGGACTCCGGGTCGTGCTGGAAGGCGGTACTGAGCGTGAAGGTCGCGGACAGCAGCTGCCTGCGCAGCCGCTCGACGTCCGCAGGGCCGGTCGCAGTGCCGTCCGGGCCGGTGAGCAGCAGCAGCTCGACCGTCGCGGCCCGGCCGCGCTGCTCGGTGATCAGGACCTGGGCCCGGGACACCCCCGGCTCCCGCTCGGCCCGCGCGATGAGCTCGTCCACGTGCAGCCCGAGCCCGCGCACCTGCACCACGCTGTCCCGCCGGCCCAGCACCCGCATCGCGGGGCCCGGCCGGCCGCACGGGCAGGCCAGTAGCGTCCCGGCGTCGCCGGTGCGGTAGCGCAGCACCGGGTTGAGCATGTCCGGGTTGAGCGTGGTGAAGTCCAGCAGGTCCTGCGCGCCGACGTGCACCAGCTGCTCGGGCAGCGGGTGGAAGGTGTCGGCCGGGCAGTCCGGGGTGTTGGTCCCGACCACCCAGGTCTCCGTACTGCCGAACATGCCCCACCGCCGCGCCTGCGGTGCGACCGCGGCGAGGTCCGCCGCCAGCTGCGGCTGCCAGGCCTCGCCGAGCCAGAGCACCTTGCGCAGGGCCGGCAGCTCCAGCCCGGCGGCCCGGGCGTGGGCGAACCAGAGCCGGAGCACGCTCGGGGTGCCGCCGATCGCGGTGACCCCGGTCGCGGCGAAGAACGTCAGCCAGTCGGCGTACTCGTCCGTGGTGACCGAGCCCACCGCGAGGATCCGGCACCCGGACAGGTCGGCCAGCGCGGCGGCGAGGAAGTGCGCGCCCCACATCCGGCCCGCGCCCCAGGCGTTGACGAAGACGTCGTCGCGGTCCAGCGGCTGCCACTGCGCGTGCACCCCGGTCATGTAGAAGCCGGTGGGGGCGTGGCCGACCTTGGGTGCTCCGGTGCTGCCGCCGCTCTGGAAGAGCCAGGTCGCGCCGGCGCCCCGTTCGGCCCGGGGTTGCAGGTGGGCCAGGGCGGTGTTGAGACCGTCCTTGTCCAGCGGCGGGAGCGCGGCGAGGTCGTCGAGCGTGCGGGGCGCGCCGCAGTCCGCGTAGCGCTGCGCCAACTCCGGTACGCTCCGGAGTCGTTCGAGGGTGCGTCGGGCAACGTGCAGTTGTGGCCCGGCCGTCGCCGGGGGGAGCGAGAACAAGTCCGTCATCGTGTCGGGTTCTCCGTTTCCGAGGGGGATGCGGCGGGGGTGCCGCCGTCGGCCAGCCACTTGGCGTGGGCGTCCCGGTACGCGGTGAACCGGGCGCGGGTGACGTCCCGTTGGAGCGTGCGCTGCGGGTCGTCCAGGTCCGGGGCGATCACGCCGTCCGGTTCGAGCTCGGAGAACCAGTACCGCTCCCCGTCGAAGAGGAAGTCGACGCAGAAGAACGGCATCGGCAGCCGCTCGGCGAACCAGGCCGTGGCGGCGGCGAGTTCGGCCGGAACGGGTGGGAACTCCATGGCGCCGCCCCGGCTGGCGTTGGCCACCGGCGAGCCGGGCTCCGGGATCCGCTTCATCACGGCGTACGGTTCGCCGGCGACGACGTACACCCGGTAGTCGACCGTTCCGTCGCCGAGGTAGGGCTGGACCACCAGCGTGGTGTCCCCGCCCTGCGCCAGGCTGGCCAGGCCCCGGAGGTCCTCGGCGCTGCGCGCCAGGTTGATCCCGCCGCCGCCGCACCACCCGGCGGGCTTCACGATGGCCGGGTACGTCATGTTGCCCAGTGCCACCTCGTACCGGTGCTTGGCGATGTCGCGGCCGGTGCCGATCCGGACCGAGGGGATCGGCGGGACGGGGGAGCCGGCGAGGTGCAGCAGGGTGGCCAGCTTGTCGTTGCCGATGAGCGACATCTGCGGGGGGAAGGGCAGGTAGAAGCCGGCCTGTTCGAGGACGGCGTAGAGCGCGTACTGGTTGAAGACGTCCATCGACTGGTACGGCAGTGAGTAGAGCGCGGTGACGAAGAGGGTGTCCTGCGGCGAGACCGGTACGTCGTCCACGTAGACCACCGGCCGTCCGTGGACGGTGCCGTCGACCGTGACCGCCTCGGGGGCGTGCCTGGTCCAGCTCATCCCCAGGCTCTCGGCGACCTCCTCGTAGAGGTCCCAGAAGAAGGGGTGCCACATCGCCGCCATGCTGGTGGACTCCCGGTCGGGGAAGATCCAGCACATCCGGCGCAGCGGTCCGGCGCCGGGCGTCGCGGGGTGGGCGGCGGCCGTCGTGGGGTGGGCGGGGCCCGGCGTCGCGGGGTGGGCGGGGCCCGGCGTCGTGCGGGGTGGGGTCACGGCGAGTCCTTCCGAGGGGGTGGGGACGCGGGGCCGCCGGACCGCTCGGACCACCAGCGGCGGCCGGGCTCCGGGAGGGTGTCCACCGGGTCGTAGAACAGGTGGCGCCGGCCGAGCACGGCGTCCAGGTCGGCGCCGCTCTCGCGGGCCTCCGGTGCGGTGCGGTAGTCCTTCGTCCAGGAGGAGATGCCGCGTTCGCGGTCGTAGGCCACCGCCTGGTGCACCCAGCGCTTGCCGACCTGCGGGACGTCGCAGACGATCCGCGGGGTGGCGTAGCCGGGCAGGTAGCCCATGATCGCCTCCTGCAGCCGCTGGGCCTGGTGCACGGGCGTGCGCCAGTGCTCGGCGCCGGGGATCATGTCGCAGAGGTAGAAGTAGTAGGGGAGGATGTTCGCCTCGCCCTGGAGCGCGAAGCAGAGGTCCAGGAGGTCCTCCGGGGTGGCGTTGACGCCGCGCATCAGCACGCCCTGGTTGCGGACGTCCCGGACCCCCGCGTCCAGCAGCGCCCGCGCCGCTTCGGCGACCAGGGGCGTCACCGACTGCGCGTGGTTGGCGTGGGTGTGCACGGCGAGACTGACCGAGCGGCGGGCCGCGACGGCGGCCACCCGGCCCAGCCCCTCGACGATCCTCGGCTGGAGCCAGTGCTGCGGCAGGCCGACCACCGCCTTGCTGGCCAGCCGGATGTCGCGCACCGACTCCAGCTCCAGCAGCCGCAGCAGGAACGTCTCCAGTTGCGGCCAGGGCACGTTGGCGAGGTCGCCCCCGGAGACCACCACGTCGCGCACCGACGGGGTGCGCTTGAGGTGGTCGAGGATCTGCTCCTGCCGGTCCACCGGTCGCAGCGCCAGCCTGGTCTTGGTGACCTGGGGCGTGGAGTTGCCGACCAGGTCCATCCTGGTGCAGTGGCCGCAGTACTGCGGGCAGGTCGCGGTCAACTCGGCCAGCACTTTGGTGGGATAGCGGTGGGTGAGGCCCTCCACCACCCACATCTCGGCCTCGTGCAGCGAGTCGCGCTCGGCCTTGGGGTGGCTCGGCCACCGCGGGTGGCGGTCCGCGCGGACGGGCAGCATGTAGCGGCGGACCGGATCGGCCAGGAACGCCTCGGTGAAGGCCGGCGGCCCGGTCGGTGCGTGCGGCGCCATGGTGTTCAGCATCTGCGGCGGCAGCAGCATCGACATGGTGGCGAACTGCTCCTGGTCGGCGGCGAGTTCGTCGAAGAACCGGTCGGTGAGCAGACCGCCGGTGACGGCCCGCAGCTGCCGGGGGTTGCGCACGCAGTGCGCCCGCTGCCACTGGGCGTTCCGCCACTGGGCCGCGGTGACGTGGCGCCAGCCCGGCAGCCGGCGCCAGTCGGGCTCGGCGAGCGGAGTCCGGACGTACTGGTACGGCTGCCGGGTCGGGTGGGGGTCCATCGGGTGCTACTGGCCGGCGAAGAGGGTGGCGAAGCGGGTCCGCAGCTCGCGCTTGAGCACCTTGCCGGTCGGCCCGAGCGGGAAGTCCTCCGGCGTGCGGGCGATGCTCACCGCGGCGAGCGCGGCCAGTCCGGCGCCGGTCAGCGCCTTGTTGGCGGCCTCCTGCACCTCCTCCGCGGTCGGGTCGCCGGCGTCGGCCTGCAACCGGACGACGGCGACGGGCCGTTGGCCCTCGCCGGGCGCCCCGGGCACCCCGATCACCGAGCAGTCCTGGACGAGGTCGCCGCAGTCGGCCAGCAGCACCTCCTCGATCGGCAGGCTGTAGACCGGCCCGCCCAGCGTGTCGATGACGTCCACCGTCCGGTCGAGGTGGTAGAAGTTCCCCTCGGCGTCGCGGCGGGCCACGTCACCGGTGAGCCAGTAGCCGGCCAGCTCGAAGGTGGCGGTGAGCCGGGGGTCGTTCCAGTAGCCGGGGGTCCGGGACGGGCTGACCACACCGAGCAACCCGACCGTGCCGTCCGGGAGTTCCTCGCCGCCCTCGGAGAGCACCGCGGCCCGCCGAACGACGTCGAGCGGCTTGCCGACGCAGCGGTCGTCGCGGGCGCTCTCCGGTGTGGTCACCTGGCCGAACAGCGCCATGCCCATCTCGGAGGAGCCCAGGCCGTCGATGAACTGCGAACCGGGCAGGTCGGGTTGCTCGGCCTGCTGCCGCGGCAGCAGCCAGGGCCTGATCAGCCCGGCCGGCCGCCGCCCGAGCCGCACCAGCCGCCGGATGTGCCCGTAGTGCGCGCTGTCACCGGTGTTGAACCAGGAGTGCACCTCGGCCGCGCCCCGGGTCGGCGGTTCGCCGGTGGCCAGCTCGACGAAGGTACGGGGGAAGGAGGCCACCATGGTCGGCCGGAAGGCCTCCATCACCGGCTCCACGGTGGCGCGCCGCCAGTCGGACATCACCACGGTCGGCAGGCCGAGCAGGGTGGCGGTGAGGAAGTAGCTGAGACCGCCCGCGTGGGTGTGCGGCATCATCGACATCAGCCGGTCGTACGGCTCCGCGGGGAAGCGCACCATCCGCGGCTGCTTGCCGTCCCAGAACTGACGGTGCGCCAGCATGGTGGACTTCGGCGTCCCGGTGGTGCCGGAGGAGTGGATCAGGGCGACCACGTCGTCGTCGGCGTGCCGGTACGGGTAGTCGTCGGGGAGCCGGGCCGCCGCGGCGTCGAAGGCCTGGATCTCGGCGGCCATGGCGATGAACCGGGGGCGGCGCCGAGGGTCCTCGCGGTAGGCCGAGGCGAGCCGGGTGGGGTCGTCCGCGACGATGCCGACCACGCCGACGTGGTCGAGGTAGCGGACCATGACGTCGTGCCGCATGGCGTCGTTGACCAGGGCGGGGACGGCGCCGAGGGCGGTGAGCGCGAGGAAGTGCAGCAGTGGCTCCAGCCCCTCGCCGACGACGACGCCGACCGGCTCGCCGGGGCGCACGCCGTTGGCCCGGTACCAGGTGGCGTAGCGGTCGCGCAGCGCGGCGAGGTCGAGCAGGCTGTGGCCGCGCAGGACGACGGCGCCGCGGTGGTCGGTGTGGTGGCTGTAGGCGAACGGGACCGCGCGGTTCGGGTTGACCGAGAGGGCGTGGTCCAGGAAGTTGCCTGCGCCCAGGGCGGGTTCGGTCATCAGCCGCTCTCTGGCGGCGAGGGGCGCGATGGGACTCCGGTCGCTCATGGCGGTCTCCTGAGGAGGTGGCCCGGCGGGGTTCTTGTGGAACCGGCCAGGGCTTGGGTGGGATCGGGGTACGGGTGTGCGGGGGTGCGAGTGCACCGGTGGATCGGGGGCGGCGGCACGGCGGCCGGGGCGCCCGGGGGCCGGTCGCGGGCAGGGGTGCCCCGGTGCGGGTGGTGCGGTTTCGGAACGGACCGGCCGGGGCGGGTCCGTCGGTGGTACCGGGGTCAGCCCCGGGCGAGGATCTCGGCGACGACCCGGTGGCCGGAGCGGACGGCGCCCTCCATCAGACCGAAGTACTCGGTGCTCGTCTCGGTGCCGGCCCAGTGCACCCGCCGATGCGGTGCGGTCAGTGTCGGGCCGTGCCGGAGCCAGTCGCCGGGCCCCCGGAGCGCGGCGTAACAGCCGTGGCTGTACTGCTCGTTGACCCAGTCGGTGATGTGCAGGGCGGTCGGCGGCGGGAGCATGGGGAACACCCGCGCGGCCTGCTCGACCACGGCCGCGCGCCGGCGTCGCGGGTCGAGCGCGCCGAACCGCCGGGCCTCGCGCCCCGTGACGAAGCCGGTCAGGACGCCGACTCCGCCCTCGGCCGGCGAGTCGTCCACCGTCGACAGCAGCGGGCCCTCGGCGTTCACGGACCAGCCGGAGAGCCCGTGCTCGCGCCAGAGCGGCTCGGGGTAGACCAGGGTCGCCTTGACGGCGCAGCCCCGGGCCGTCCGCTCGCCGGCCCGGCGCACCGGCAGCCACGGCCGGTACTCGACGGCATCGGCCAGCAGCGGCGGCAGCGCCATCACCGCGACGTCCGCCCGGTACGCGCCGGCCGTCGCGTGGACGGTGACCCCGTCGTCGTCCTGGTGGACCGCCCGGACGACCTCGCCGAGCCGCACCCGTGCACCCAGCCGCCCGGCCAGCCGTTCGCACACCTGGTGGGCGCCGCCGGCGATCCGGTCCTGCTGGGCGCCGCCCTCGAAGGCGTTGAGGTAGCGGACGCCGCCGCCCGAGCGGAGGTAGAACGCCATGTGCAGGACGGAGACGTCGGCCGGGTCGGCGGCCATCATCTCGCCGAGGAAGAGCGGGAAGAAGAGCCGGGCGTCCGGGTGGGTCAGCTTCTGCTCGGCCCAGGCGGCGGCGGTGAGGCTGTCCAGCCGGGCGGCGTCCGGGGTGAGCCACGGCGCGTCGGGCCGGACGGCCGCGGTGAGTTCGTCCAGCAGCTCGAAGAGGTCGCCGAGGGCCACGGCGTTCAGCGGTGGGAACCGGCCGTCCCGGGTGGTGCCCTCGCGGCCGAGGACGAACCGGCTGGCGCCGTGCATCGCGGTCGGCGTGGTGTCGAGCCCCAGTTCCTTGACGAGGGAGAGGAGTTCGGTGTGTCGCTCGCCCAGGTAGGCGGCTCCGGCGTCGACCTGCCGGCCGGGCGCGACCAGCAGGCCGTGGGTGCGGCCGCCGACCCGCGTACGGGCCTCCAGCACGGTGACGTCGATGCCCCGGGCGGCCAGCCCGGTCGCGGCGGTGAGGCCGGCGAGCCCGGCCCCGACCACGACGGCGGTGCTGACGCGGCCGGCCCGGGCTGCCCGGCCGGGCCCGTCTGCCGCGGGTGCTGCGGCGGAGCGGTCGGGGGGTGTGGTGGCGGAGCCGTCGGAGCCGGTCATCTGTCAGCCGCGATCTTCTCGGCGAGCGCCCGGGGGGTCGGCGCGAGCAGGAAGTCGTCGAAGGACAGCTCCACGCCGTGGTCGCGGGCGATCGCGCTGAGCACCCGGGTGGCGATCAGCGAATCGCCACCGAGCCGGAAGAAGTCGGAGTCCGCCGCGACGTCCGGGGTCTCCAGCACCCGGCGGAAGACCGCCACCAGGCTGTCGATCCCGGGGGCGGAAGGGTCCGCGTCGGAACGTTCCGCGCCGGAAGGGACGGCGCCGGCGGCGGAGGTGGTGTCAACGCTCAACGAAGGTCTCCTTTGACCTGGTCATGGGCTGCGTGCCGCCGGTGCGAGCCGGCCCGGTCGACCTTCCCGCTCGCGGTGAGCACCAGTTCGGGGACGACGGTGACCCGGCTGGGCACGAGATGCTCGGGGACCCTGCCGCGCAGGTACGCCAGGAGGTCGGTGTCCAGTGCCTCGGCCGCCGTGCCCGCCCGCGCCACCACATAGGCGACCAGGGCGGACCGGCCGGCGAGCGTCACCGCGGCCACGGCTGCCGCGCGCACCCCGGGGTGGCCCGCGATGTGCGCCTCGACCTCGGCCGGGTCGACCCGGACGCCCCGGACCTTGGTCTCGCCGTCCAGCCGGCCCCGGTGGGTGAGGAGGCCGTCCGGCGAACTGCTCACGAGGTCGCCGGTGCGGAAGCAGCGCTCGCCGTCGACGACGGTGAACCTGGCGGCGGTGGCCTCGTGCAGTCCGAGGTAGCCCAGCGCGACCGACGGTCCCCCGATCAGCAACTCACCTTTTTCGCTGATGAGTTGGATGACATGGGGGAGGGCCAGGCCGATCGGGGCCCGGGCGCCGCCGGGCCGGCCCCAGTCGGTCGAGGGGGCCTGCGGGCCGTGCAGGTCGACGGCGTGGGTGATCAGGGTGGTCTCGGTGCAGCCGTAGGTGTTGACCAGGCGGATCCGCCCGGTGTCCAGCGCGGCCCAGTCGGCCAGCCGGGCCGCGCTCGCCGCTTCGCCGCCGATGACCAGGACCCGGACGCAGTCGGGCAGGGGTGTCCGGTCCTCGGTGAGGTGGAGCACCAGTTCGTGCCAGAAGGCGGTGGGCAGGTCGAGGACGGTGATCCGCTCGCGCTCGACCATGCGCAGGAAGCGGGGGAACGATCCGCTGTGCGCCGCGTCGTCGAAGACCAGGGCGGCCCCCGTGGCGAGCGTCGGCAGGATCTCCTCGAAACAGGTGTCCCAGTTGAGGGAGGCGAACTGCAGCACGCGGTCCTCCGGCGTCAGGCCGAAGAGGTCGCGCAGTGCGGGCACCACGGCCGTCAGGGCCCGGCGGGGAGTGAGCACGGGTTTCGGCTGCCCGGTGGAGCCGGAGGTGAAGAGAATGTAGGCCGGGTCCTCGGCGTCGTTCCCGTTCCCGTTCCGGCCGAGGTCCGACTCCGGTTGCCGAGGAGTGGCCGCCGGGGGGTCGGCCGTGGCATCCGGTGATTCCGGCGGGCCGGTCCGGGGGCCTGGCGCCGGGTTATCGGTGAATTCCGGCAGGGGGGCCGGCGCGACACAATCCAGGCCGAGCCGGTGCACCGACGCGGGATCGGCCGCGACCATTGTGCGGCACTCCACCGCCGAGAGCATCGCCCGTAACCGGTGTTCCGGGAATGCCGGATCGGCGGGGCAGTAGACCCCTCCGGCGGTGAGGACGCCGAGCAGCCCGACGACCGTCTCCGGATGGTGGCCCGCCTGCACGGCGACCACGCCCGGACGGGCTCCCAGGCGCCTGGCCAGGTCGCTCGCCGCCGCGTGCAGCCGGCCGTAACTCAGGGCCCGCCCGTGCCGGACAATCGCCGGGCGTTCCGGAAAGCGGCAGGCGCTTTCCGTGAACGCGTCAAGTAAGTCGGAAGTAACTCCAGTGGTGCCGTTGTCATGTGACATGCCCGCCCCAAAAGAATGGCCGCAAGCGCTCATCCGCGCTCGGCGGACCGGGACTCTACCTTCGAACATGCGGTGCCACAATGGCTGTTGAGGATATTGCAGCGCGATGGTGTGGGTGAATGGTGAACGAGTACCGCGCTGCCGAAGAATGTCCGCCGCAGCCGGATTGACATCGGTGGCGGTGGGAAAGAATGGCGCCGAGTCATGCCCCGGTGAACGGCGTCCGGCCGTTCGTGCCCGGTTCCGACGGACTCGCACCCGCCTCCGGTGTGACCGCGGGGGAGCGGGCGGTGGGTGGCGACGGCGCTCCGGTCGGGAGGGCGGGCCGGGTCGGGTGTGGTCGTCCCGGTGTTCGGGCCGTGGTGCCGGTCGCGCTCCTCCTGCGGGGCGTGGCGATGGGGCCCGGCGCCGATGTCGGTGCCGGTGCCGGTGCTTGTCGGGGTGTCAGGCGGCCCGGGTGACCGGGTCGGTGGCTCGGTGGCCCCGTCGGGCGGTGCGGGTGGGGCTGCCTGCGGCCGGTGTCGGCGGGTCGGAGTTCCGCCCGGGGGCCGGCCCTGACCGGTTCCTGCCACGGCCGGCCGGCGGAGGCCTGACCGCGCGCCGGCGGGGCAGACGAACCCGCGAGACGAACCGGGCGCCGACTGCGCCAGGTCATCGATCACGAGGGAGGAACCGCCGTGAGTGATCCCCTGCAGCCCTCACTGTCCGTTGCCGAACTGTCCTCGGAGGCCGCGGAGTTGCTCAACGCGGCGGTGCGCCGCGGCGCGCCCGGGGGAGCGCCCGGGCTGGTGCTCCCCGCGGACGCGGCGGAGACCGTGGCGGCGTTGGCCGGTGTGACCGCGCGCCTGCCCGAACTCCTGGACCAGCTGGCCTCCTTCCTCAGCAGCGAGCAGGCGGCGGGGCGCGTCGGCCCGGCCCGGGGCGAAGAGCTCGACGGCGAGCGGGCCCACGACGCCCTGCGGGCCGCGCGCGACGCGAGGGAGCACCTCTACGAGGCGGCCCGGACCGCGGCACTCGTCGCCGAGGCGGTGACGGCGGCCGCGACCGTCCTGGCCCCGCTCGGCCCGACCCGCACGGCGGGCCGCCCGGCCGAACCGCACGCCTGAGACCGCCGGGGCCGTGCTCGGCGGGCGGCGGGCGGCGGGCGGCGGGCAGGCGGTCTGGCGCGCGGCCCGGAGGGCGGTCGTCCGGACGCCGACTCCTGACGGTACGGAGGGCCGAGGCGCCGGGGGTCGCGGCACCTCGGCCCGGTGGGCGGAGCGCTGGGCCGGGGGCTACGGGAGGATCGGGCCTATCGAGTACGAGGTGGAGTAGGCCCGGCTGTTGCCGCAGTTGGCGGTGGCGGTGCCGTCGCCGAGCTGCAGGCCGCTGGTGACGGTGAGGCCGGACATGCACTTGGCGTGGACGGACCAGGCCCGGCGGGGTTCGAGGCCGGAACAGACGCCGACGCCGAACGGGCCCGAGAGGTAGGCCACGCACTGGCCGGTGGTCGGGGTGTCGGCCGTGCCCCGGGCCTGGGCGGCGGTCGGGGCGGCCAGCGCGGCGGCGGAGGCGAGCAGCGAGGTCATCAGCAGAGCGGTGGTGCGGCGCATGGGGGAGTCCTTCCAGAGGGTGGTGGTGGCACGGCGAACTCGCCCGCCCGACAGGTGGAGTGCGGCGCTGTCAGTTGTGCGGGGCGGGTGAATCCTGGGGGGGATATGTGAGGACTGTCAACGAGGCGTGGATGGGGCAAGGCGAATTCGCGCCAGCCTGCCCTCGCCCCGGGGTGGCCGTGCGCGTTCTCCCTGCCCCGGTCGCGGTGGTGTCGTGATCGCGCCGATCGCCGGCCGCCACTTGTTAGACACTTAGCCAAGATGCTAAATATGGCGTGTGACAGAAACCCAAGGTGAGTCGGGACTCTTCCGTGCGCTCGCCGACCCGACGAGGCGCCAGATCCTGGAGGACCTCCGGGCCGGCGAACTCGCGGCCGGTGAGATCGCGAGCCGGTTCGCGATCAGCGCACCCTCGATCTCCCGCCATCTCGGCGTGCTCAAGGGCGCCGGGCTGGTCACCGAACGCCGTGACGGCAACCGGATCCTCTACTCACTGGCGCAGGAGCGTCTGGCGATCGGCGTCGGCCGCTTCCTCAGCGCCGTCTGCCCCGAACAGATCGTGCTGCGCCACACCGCCTGGCGCCCCGCCGGACAGCAGGAGGACTCATGAGACAGCCACGGCTCTCCAGTGTCGTCGAACGGCGGCTGCTGGTGAACTACCAGGTCGACCCGGACATCGCACGGCGTCTGCTCCCCGCGCCGCTGCGGCCGCAGCTCGTCCGTGGCCACGCGGTCGCCGGCGTCTGCCTGCTGCGGCTGGGGCGCGTGCGGCCGACCGGGCTGCCCGGGGCGTTCGGGCTGCGGAGCGAGAACGCGGCGCACCGGATCGCCGTGGAGTGGGACGGCCCGGACGGCGTCGAGACCGGCGTCTACATCCCCCGGCGCGACACCGGGTCGCGGGTCAACGCCTGGGCCGGCGGCCGGCTCTTCCCCGGTGAGCACGGTCGCGCCGACTTCGACGTCCGGGAGACACCCGACCGCCTGCACGTCGCCTGCGCGACGCGGGACGGCGAAGCCCGTGTCGAGGTCACCGTCGACCTGGCCGACGAACTGCGGGGCAGCGGCCTCTTCGCCGACCTCGCCGAGGCCTCCCGCTTCTTCCGGGAGGGGGCCAAGGGCTACTCCGCCACCGGGGCCGGCCGCCACCTGGACGGGATGCAACTGCACAGCACCGCCTGGCACGTGGAGGCCGGTCTGGTCCGCTCCGCCACGTCCTCCTTCTTCGACGATCCGGACCGCTTTCCGCCGGGGAGCGCCACCCTGGACTGCGCCCTGGTGATGCGGAACGTCCCCGCCGGCTGGCTCCCGCTCCCGGCCCTGGCCGTCGCCTGAGCCGGTGATCCGCCGGCCCGCCGGCCCGCCGGCCCGCCGGCCGGAGGGCGCGGGGCGGACGCCCTTCCGCGCTGGACGCGCTACTTCTGGGTGCGGGCGAGGAAGTCGTCGATCAGCGGGGCGATGGTGGGCAGCAGCTCCTCCAGCGCGAAGTGCCCGGTGTCCAGCACGTGGAGCTCGGCGTCCGGCACGTCGCGCAGGAAGGCGCGGGCGCCGGGCTCGGTGAAGAACGCGTCGTTGCGACCCCAGAGGACGAGCGTGGGCGGCCGGTGGGTGCGCAGCCACTCCTGCCACGCGGGGTAGCGCGCGACATTGGTGTGGTAGTCGAGGGCGAGTTCGACCTGGATGTCCTTGCGGCCGGGCAGGTCGAGGAAGTGCTGGTCGAGCGTCCAGCCGTCCGGGGAGACCAGCTCCGGGTCGCCGGTGCCGCCCTCGTACTGACTGCGGGTCACCTCCAGGGTGAGGATCGCGCGGGCGCGCTCGGCGGCACCCTCGACGCCGTGCCGGTTGGCGATGAACTCCCGGGCCAGGTCGGAGAGTCCGTCCTCGTAGGCGTTGCCGTTCTGGACCACCAGGCCGGTGATCCACTCGGGGTGGCGGGTGGCCAGCCGCAGGCCGACCGGGGCGCCGAAGTCGAAGACGTAGAGCGCGAACCGGTCGAGGCCGAGGGCCTGACAGAAGCCCTCGACGACATCGGCCAACGTGTCGAAGCGGTAGCTGAAGTCGCCGGGCGCGGGGCTCTCGCTGTGACCGAAGCCGGGGTAGTCGGGGGCGATCAGGCGGTAGCGGGAGCCGAGCGCGTCGAACAGGCGGCGGAACTGGTGCGAGGCGGAGGGGAATCCGTGCAGCAGCAGGAGTACGGGCGCGTCCGCGGGGCCGGTCTCCCGGTAGAAGATCCGCAGGCCGTCGACCTCGGCGAAGCGGTGCCTGATCCGTGGGAGCTCCGGTACGGCGGCCGGGCCGTGCCCGGGGGCGGAGAGTGCGGTTTCGGATGATGGTGCCATGGCGGAAATCCCCCTGAAGTGGACCCGGGTCGGGTTGATTCGATCTTGGCAGGACACCGACGGCAAGCACAACGGGAGTTCGGCTTGTCTCGGGGGTCGGAAGGGCGGGCGGCGGGCTCGGGTCCGCGTCCGCCGCGGGGGAGGGCGGTCCGGCGTGGCGGGGCCGGCCTCGACTGGGCCGTTCGCCCGGCCTCCTCACCCGACCGGGGTATGTCTGTCACCCGTTCGTACCGCTCGGGTGGCGAAACGGGCGGGCGGCCCGCGTTCGTGTGCAAACGTTTCCCGGGCGCCCCTCACCGGGCGTGTCCGGGGCCCGTTCCGGGCCCGGCCCGGCCACGAAGGCGGGTTGAGAGCAAAGATGACCTGGAAGGCGTGAGATGTCCGTTCGTGGAAACCTTGGCAAGTTCGCCGTCACCGCGGTTCTGGCGGCTGCGGCCGTAGTCGCCGTGCCGACCGTGGCGCTGGCGCACGGCGAGAGCCCGCAGCCTTCGTCGCAGTCGGGTCTTGCGACGGGCCAGGCCTCGGTCGGCCTCTTCGGCCCGAAGCTCGCCTGGCTGGAGGCGTTCGAGAAGAGCAACGGCTGACCGACGGCTTCCCGACACCGGGCACCCCGGCCGCACCGAGCGGCCGGGGTGCCCGGTGTCGTGTCCGCCGGTCGGCGGATCCCGCGGTGGAGGGTGAACCGCGGCGCGCGCCCCGCCCGTTGTCATGCCCAGGAGTACCGAGTAGCCGGGTGCTCCACAGGGTCGGCGACACGGGGGAGTTCCCACGTGCCGCCGCGACAAGCCCTCGGGGCGGCCAGGAACCGGCCCGGGGTGGGGAGGAAGACCATGAAGAACCGTAGGAGCTCCAAGCGCGCCGTCGGGCTGGCCGGCGCGGTGCTGGCGCTGGTCGGTACTGCCGGACTGGCCGGCGCGACCACGGCCTCGGCGGACGTCAACAGTGAGTGGAACTGCTCGCGCAACCCGCGCGGTTGGGACCACATGGACTGGGGCAACTGCCTGCTGCCCGGTGACTCGCTCATCTCGGCCAACGGCGCCTACCGCCTGGCCTACCAGAACGACGGCAACCTGGTGCAGTACGACGTCCACGGCACCGCGATCTGGGCCACCGGGACCCAGAACACCGCACCCGGCAAGGTGATCATGCAGTACGACGGGAACTTCGTCGTGTACGACACCTTCAAGAACGCCAGGTGGGCGAGCGGGAGCGGGTTCAACTGCAGCCCGAGCGCCAACTGGGTGCGGCTGCAGAACGACGCCAACCTGGTCGTCTACCGCCCCCACGGCGACGGCCCCTGGACCCCCGTCTGGTCCTCGTTCAACGGCCGCGTCGGGACGTGCTGACCTGACGCCCGCGCACCACCTCGCCACCGGCGGCCGCGCACACCGCCGCCGGTGGCCGGCGGGCCCCGGACACCGCGCGACGGGCCCGGCCGGCGGCTACGGGTGCGCGCCGGCCGGCAGGCCGGGACGGTCGTTCGCGTCGTCGGCGTCCTCGTCGGCGGTGTGCTCGCCGGCCGTTCCGGGCGGGAGGACGAGGGTCGCCACCGCGCCGCCGCCGGGGTGGTTGGCGAAGGTCAGTTCCGCGCCGATCACCCGGGCGTGGCCCTCGGCGATGGTCAGGCCGAGACCGTGCCCGCGCCCGCGCTCGCGCACGCTGGTGCGAAAGCGCTGCGGGCCGTCCTGCAGCAGGTCGTCGGGGTAGCCGGGGCCGTGGTCGCGGACGGTGATCCGCAGCCCGTCCACGCTCAGCAGGACCGGGCCGTGGCCGTGGCGGTCGGCGTTGACCAGCAGGTTGGCCAGGATGCGGTCCAGCCGGCGCAGGTCGGTCCGCACCACCGGTCCGTCGGGGCCGGCCCCGGCACCGACGCCCGGCCCGGCCGCCCGGCCGGTCGGGGCGTCGTCCCCGGCCCGCACGGACAGGGTGACGGTCAGGCCGGTGAGCCCGACCGTCCGCCGGACGGCCCGGTCGAGCGGCACGGCCGACAGGTACGGCGTCTCCGCGTCCGCGTCCAGCCGGGAGACCTCCAGCAGGTCCTCCACCAGGGAGCGCAGCGCCTGGACGCGGTTGCGGACGAGCTGGGTGGGCCGCCCGGGCGGGAGCAGCTCGGCGGCCGTGACCAGCCCGGTGAGCGGGGTGCGCAGCTCGTGGGCGACGTCCGCGGTGAACCGCTGCTCGTTCTCCAGCCGGCGGTGGAGCGCCTGGGACATCGAGTCGACGGCGGCGGCGAGGTCGGCGACCTCGTCCCGGCCGTCGCCCAGCTCGCCGATCCGGGTGTCCGTCCGGCCGGCGGCGATCTCGCGGGCGGCCGTCGCGGCGGTGCGCAGCCTGCGGCTGATCCGGTCGGCGACCAGCACGCCGGCCAGGACGGTGGTGAAGACCGAGGCGGTGACGGTGATCAGGATGATCCGGTCGAGGTCGGCGATGGCACTGCGGTCCGCGGCGAAGTCGACCCGGACGGACAGCACCGTGCCCTCGACGGGCCCGGCCGCCCACATCGCCTCGCCCTGCGGCCCGGTGGCCAGGACGGAACCCTGGCGGCCCTCCGCCGCGAGCGCGCGCAGCCGGGGCGGCAGCGCCGGGTCGTCCAGTGCGGCGTTCTGGCGGGCGAGTTCGCCGTTGCGGCCGTAGGCGGCGAGGGCGGAGTCGAGCGCGCCGAGCGCGGTCCGGCGGGCCTGGTCGACGTGCTGGCGCACCATCGCCTGGTGGACCAGCAGGCCGACGCTCAGCGCGACCAGCATGGAGATGGCGGCGACGGCGGTGGCGATCTGGCGGCGCAGGGTCATGCCGGGCGCCGCAGCTTGTAGCCGAAGCCGCGCACGGTCTCGATCCGGCCGGAGCCGATCTTGGCGCGCAGCCGTTGGACGTGGACGTCGACCACCCGGGTGTCGGCGCCCCAGTCGTAGTCCCAGACCCGTTCGAGGAGGGCGGAGCGTTCCAGCACGGTGCCGGGCGCGGCGGTGAACTCCAGCAGCAGCCGCAGTTCGGTCGGGGTGAGCGGGACGAGGCGGCCGTCCACCCGGACCTCCATGCTGTCGGTGTCCACCTCCAGCCCGTCGATGGCGCGCACCGCCCGGGCGGCCGGCGCCGGTCCGGGCTCCGCCGCGGGGGCGCCCACCGGCACCCCGGCGGCCGCGGCCGGCGTGCCGGTGGGCGCGGTCGGGGCGACGGGTGTACCGCTGGGGGCCGCCGGTGCACCGGGAGCGGTCGCCTCGGTGGCCGGCACCACCCGGACCCGGCGCAGCACCGTGCGGATCCGGGCCACCAGCACCGCGCTCTCGAACGGCTTGACGACGTAGTCATCCGCACCGGCCTCCAGCCCGGACACGACGTCGACCGGGTCGGTGCGCGCCGACATCATCAGGATCGGCAGCTGGCTCTCCTCGCGGATGCGCCGGCAGAGGCCGACACCGTCGAGCAGCGGCAGCATCACGTCGAGCAGGATCAGGTCGGGACGGGCGGTCTGGAACGCCTCCAGCCCCTCCAGCCCGTCCGCGGCCGTGCTGACGGGGAACCCGTAGCGTTCCAGGGCCATCCGGGTGGCCTCGCGGATCACCTCGTCGTCCTCGACGATCAGGATGTGCGGGTGGGCGGGGGCGGCGGCGGTCATGGCCTCGGTTCCGGGGTCGCGGTGGGGGTTGCTGCGGTCGGGGCCGCTGCGGGCGGGCGGGGGACGGACTGCGGGTCGCCGCTGCGGCGGGGCGTGACGGCCTCGGCCGGCGGCGAGACGGCGGGCTTGGCCGGGGCCGGGAGCGGGCCGGAGCTCGGTCGGGCGGTGGCCGTCGGCTCGGCGGTCGCGGCGGTGCCCTGACCGGGCTCCGAGATCGGCCCGATGGCCTGGACCTGCTGCTCCAGCAGGGCGAGCCGGGCGCCGTCCCAGTGGTAGTGGCTGCTCTTGCGGGACAACGCGGTGCGCGGCTCGTGCAGCCAGAGGTCGGTGGCGACGGTCTCGGCGCTGAACCCCGTCAGCACCGCCACCCGCAGGACGGGCACGACCCCGCCGCCGCCGAGGGTGTAGACGTGCACGACCACCGAGCCGCCCGTGGCGATCGCGGCGATCAGCTCGGCGCGGCCGTCACCGGTGAGGTCGCGGAACTCGGGGCTGCGGACCTCGCAGTCCGGGCAGCCGGCCAGCGCGCGTCGCTCGTCCGCGGTCACGGCCGGGTCCTTGGCCAGCAGGGCGCGCAGGTCCACCGAGGTGAGGTCGGGGCCGGGGACGGCTACGTCCGGCACCGGCGTCGGCGGTGGCTCGGTGGGGCCGGCCGTCGCCGAGGCGGGGGAGGTCGGTGACGCGGAGGCGGCCAGGGTCGGCCAGAGCGGCTGCGGCACGAGCGGCGGCGTCACCGTCCGGGCCGGCCCGGCGTCCCGCAGCTCCCCGGGGGACGCGCACCCGGCCAGCGCCAGGAGCAGGCCCAGGACGGCGACGGCGGATCCGCGCGTCGCGGCCGCCGGCCCTTGGCGGGGTGGGAGTCCTGCTGCCACGGTGCTCGTGCTCCTTCTGGTCTGCGGTGATGCGCCGGTCCGGTCACGGGTGATAGGTCGTTCGAACGGTATCGGGTGGTTCCGCCGCAGCTCCGCCCGCCTGCGCGGAACGCGCCTCGGCCGGGTGGGCCGGCCGTCACGCAGGTGCGCGACGGCCGGCCCACCGGCCGGTCCGTTCAGCCCGTCGGGCCGCCCGGGGTGACGAGGTCGGCCAGGACGATGATGTTGTCCGTCCAGTGGCCGTCGGCGCCGATCCGGCCCCCGCAGGTGATCAGCCGGAGCTCGGGGGCGGCCGTGTTGCCGTACACCGTCTCGGTCGGGAACCGGTCCTTGCCCGCCTGGAGCAGGGCGCGGACCTTGAACTCCACCGTGCTGCCGTCGGCCCGCTGCACGCCCGCGAGGTCGCCCGGGCGGAGCTTCGGCAGCGCGGCGAAGACCGCCGGGCCGTGCGCGGTGTCGTAGTGCCCGATCAGGACGGCCGGTCCGGTCTCCCCGGGCGTGGGCCCGTTGCGGTACCAGCCGACCTCACCGGCCCGGTCGGCGGAGGGCACCTCGACGGTGCCGTCCGGGTTCAGGCCCAGGCCGGTGACCGGCGCGTCCACCCCGGCCGACGGGACGAGCAGTCTGGTCGGCGCCGACGCGGCGAAGGGCTTCGGCATCGGGGTGGCCGCCCCGGTCGCCGCGGCCGCTCCGCCCGTCCGGTCGGCCGCCGGGGCGGCTGCCGAGCCGGCCGGGTCCGCGTGGTTCACGGAGGGCTGGATGCGCACCACCGGGCTCTGCTCGCCGGACAGCGCCACCGAGGCGCCGAGGACGAGGCAGAGTACGCCCCCCGCGCCGAGAGCGGCCCGGCGCACGCCGGCCGCCCCGGAGCGGGCCCGGCTTCGCCGGCGGTCGCCGGCCCGCACCGCCGCGGTGCGCCGGCTCCGGCGGCCGTCAGGGCCGTCCGGGGCCGCACCGGGCCCGCCCGGCTTCGCCGGCGGCGTGTCGTGGTCGGTTCCGGGCCCGGCTCCGGCCCCGCCGGGACCGTCGCCCCGCCCCGGGTCCGCGGCGGTCAACGGCCCGGGGGCGGGGGGCCCCCCGGGGGGGGCGGGCCCCCCCGCGCCCGGG
>NZ_JBHVWC010000030.1:0-40002 GCF_042882445.1 Kitasatospora sp. NPDC058218
CTCCACCCGCCGGGTGGAGGGGGCACCGCCGCGTCCTGGCGGCTGTCAGGCGTAGACCGGTCCGGTGAACTTCTCGCCCGGCCCGGTGCCCGGCGCGTCCGGGACGATCGACGCCTCGCGGAAGGCCAGCTGGAGCGACTTCAGGCCGTCCCGCAGCGGGGCGGCGTGGAAGTTGCTGATCTCGGGGGCGCCGGCGGTGACCAGCCCGGCCAGTGCGGTGATCAGCTTGCGAGCCTCGTCGAGGTCCTTGTCGGCCTCGCCGCCCTCGGCCAGGCCGCACTTGACGGCGGCGGCGCTCATCAGGTGCACCGCGACGGTCGTGATCACCTCGACGGCGGGGACCTCGGCGATGTCCCGGGTGAGGTCGTCGAAACCGATCGCCTCGTCGTCCGCGGCGGGGTTCTGGGTGGGCTCGCTGCTCAAGGGGGGCTCGTTCCGTCGTGCCGGTGTCCGTACCCGAGGAGCGTACAAGGGGGCGGGCGGGGGCCCGGGTCGCGGGGAGCGAGGGGCGGAATACCGAGCGCGGCCGAAACGCTGTATGATTCGAGACTGACCGGCCAGGAGCTCCCTGAGGGCCCCCGGCCAGCAAGTGGAGGCTCCACCCAGGAGGCCCGAGAGGGCAACCGCGAAAGTCTCCCACCCGATCGGCCTCGCGGTCGACGGGTCCCGGTCCGCGACGGGCGCCCAGGCGCCGAGTCGCCCGCAGCACCCCTCACCGGGTGCGGCCCCCGGTTGTGTGGAGCCCCGCTTGTACCGAGCGGGGCTTTTTTCGTGTCGCGGTGCATGCAGTGCCAACCAGCAAGGTAGGCAGCGCAGCACGAATGAAGCCCCGCCCAGTGGTCGAGTCCACTACGTGCGACCGCCGTCCGACGGCCGCATCGCAGAAGGTGCAACCGAGGAGGCCCCATCAGCACCGAGCCCCGCATCAACGACCGGATTCGCGTCCCCGAGGTGCGACTCGTCGGTCCCAGCGGCGAGCAGGTCGGCATCGTGCCGCTTGCCAAGGCGCTGGAGCTCGCGCAGGAGTACGACCTTGACCTCGTCGAGGTCGCGGCGACCGCCCGGCCGCCGGTGTGCAAGCTCATGGACTACGGCAAGTTCAAGTACGAGTCGGCCATGAAGGCCCGTGAGGCGCGCAAGAACCAGGCGCACACGGTCATCAAGGAGATGAAGCTCCGGCCGAAGATCGACCCGCACGACTATGACACCAAGAAGGGTCACGTCGTCCGGTTCCTCAAGCAGGGCGACAAGGTCAAGATCACGATCATGTTCCGCGGTCGTGAGCAGTCCCGCCCCGAGCTGGGCTTCCGACTGCTGCAGCGGCTGGCCAACGACGTCCAGGACCTGGGCTTCGTCGAGTCCTCGGCCAAGCAGGACGGCCGAAACATGATCATGGTTCTCGGCCCGCACAAGAAGAAGACCGAGGCGATGGCCGAGGCCCGCGCGCTCGCTGACGCCCGTAAGGCCGAGCGTCAGGGCCGCACCCCCGGCTCCGACGCCGCCGACGTCGACGTCGACGAGGACGCAGCGCTTGAGGCCGAGAACGCCGCGGCCGAGGCGGAGGCCGACGAGGCCGACGAGGTCGACGTCGAGGACGCCGCCGAGGACGCCGCCGAGGTCGAGCAGCCGGCCGAGGCCTCCCAGGACGCCTGAGCCTTCACCGGCCAGGGCGGTTCGGGAGACCGGCCACCAAGGTGACCGGGCGTCCGCCCGGTCATCGTAGATCCATCCTTCACGCCCGCGCGGCGCACACCGCGCGGGCGTGGACGGACCGACGAGGAGATACGGCGAAATGCCGAAGCAGAAGACGCACAGTGGCGCCAGCAAGCGCTTCAAGATCAGTGGCTCTGGCAAGGTGCTGCGCGAGCGCGCCGGCCGCCGCCACCTCCTGGAGCACAAGCCCTCGACGCTGACCCGCAAGCTGGCCGGCACCGTCGAGCTGGCCCCCGCCGACGCCAAGAAGATCAAGAAGCTTCTCGGCAAGTGATCGCCTCCCGCCCGGCGTGAGCCGTGAGCGGGGCAGCTGATCCTTCCCGACCCATTCGAATGACGGACCGCGTGAAGTAGTCCGTGGTCCAACCCAAGGAGTAATCAAGTGGCACGCGTCAAGCGGGCAGTCAACGCCCACAAGAAGCGCCGGGTCATCCTGGAGCGCGCCAGCGGCTACCGGGGCCAGCGCTCGCGCCTGTACCGCAAGGCCAAGGAGCAGGTCACCCACTCGCTGGTCTACAACTTCAACGACCGCAAGAAGCGCAAGGGCGACTTCCGTCAGCTGTGGATCCAGCGCATCAACGCTGCGGCCCGTGCCAACGGCATCACCTACAACCGCTTCGTGCAGGGCCTGAAGGCCGCCAGCGTCGAGATCGACCGCAAGATGCTGGCCGACCTCGCGGTCAACGACCCGGGCGCGTTCGCCTCGCTCGTCGAGGTCGCGCAGAAGGCGCTGCCGGCCGACGTCAACGCCCCGAAGGCCGCCGCCGACGCCGCCTGATCCTCCTGGATCGGCCTGATCCTCCCGGATCGGTTCGTCGCACTGACCGGACCCGCAGGCTCTCCCTGCGGGTCCGGTTTTGCGTTCCCCCCGCCACAGTCCCTGCACGCCACCGGCGCCCCGCCTCAGAGACGAGACCATGTCGAGCATCGACACCCCCCTGCTGACCTCCCTGCGCTCGCCCCGCGTCGTCGCCGCCCGCCGGCTCGCCAAGCGGAACCAGCGCACCAAGGAGCGCCGCTTCCTCGCCGAGGGCCCGCAGGCCGTCCGCGAGGCCGTCGCGTTCGGGAAGCTGCCGGGCTCGGACGACCACGCCGTGGTCGAGGTCTACACCACCCCGGAGGCCGCCGAGCGGCACGCCGGGATCGTCGCCGCCGCCCTCGCCGAGGGCCTGCCGGTGCTCACCGCCACCGACGAGGTCATCGCGGAGATCTGCGACACCGTGACCCCGCAGGGCATCGTGGCGCTCTGCCGGTTCATCGACACGCCGTTCGCCGAGGTGCTCGGGGCCCGCCCCAAGCTGGTCGCGGTGCTCGCCCACGTGCGCGACCCCGGCAACGCCGGCACCGTGCTGCGGACCGCCGACGCGGCCGGCGCGGACGCCGTGGTGCTCACCGACGCGTCGGTGGACCTGTACAACCCGAAGGCCGTCCGGGCCTCCGTCGGCAGCCTGTTCCACCTGCCGGTGGCCGTCGGCGTGCCGGTGGAGGAGGCGGTCGGCCGGCTGCGCGAGGCCGGCGTGCGGGTGCTGGCCGCGGACGGCGCGGGGGAGCGCGACCTCGACCAGGAACTGGACGAGGGCACCCTGGGCGCGCCCGGCGCGTGGGTGTTCGGCAACGAGGCCTGGGGGCTCCCGGAGGAGACCCGCGCACTCGCCGACGAGGTGGTGCGCGTGCCGATCCACGGACACGCCGAGAGCCTCAACCTGGCGACGGCCGCCGCCGTCTGCCTCTACGCCTCCGCACGGGCCCAGCGCTCGCCCGGTGGCTGCCGCGCACAGGCGTAGACCGCCCCCGGGCGCCCCCGGAAGTCGCCATCGCGACGCCGCGGGCCCTACTACGGGGGGCCGCGAGACGCTAGGGTCTGCCTCGGTGGGGGGAAAGACACGGTGGGTAATCGGGGAGGACACCCATGGTCGGCAGCGGGCCAGAGCTCGACCCGGACGACCTGCCGGACGGCCTGGTGGTCGCCGACGCCCTGGGCCGGGTGGTCTGCTTCAACCGCACCGCCGCCCGGCTGACCGGCGTTCCCCAGGGGACGGCGCTCGGCAGCCCGCTGGAGCACGTCCTCCCGCTGGAGGACCTGGACGGCCGCCGCTGGTGGCAGCTGACCGACCCGTACGGCGGCCTGGCGACCCGCACCAGCCAGCCCGAGCGCAACCTGCTGCTCCCCGGCGGCCGTGAGGTGCTGGTCTCCGCCCGGTACGTGCGCGCCCGCCCGCAGGCGCCGCTGGAGCGCCTGGTGATCGCCCTGCGCGGCACCGAGGCCCGCCGCCGCACCGAGCGCAGCCACGCCGAGCTGATCGCCACCGTCGCCCACGAGCTGCGCTCGCCGCTCACCAGCGTCAAGGGCTTCACCGCGACCCTGCTGGCCAAGTGGGAGCGGTTCACCGACGGGCAGAAGCGGCTGATGCTGGAGACCGTCGACGCGGACGCCGACCGCGTCACCCGGCTGATCGCCGAGCTGCTGGACATCTCCCGGATCGACGCCGGCCGGCTGGAGCTGCGCAAGCAGGTGGTCGACCTGGCCGCCGCCGTGCGCCGGCACGTGGACCGCAAGGTCGCCACCGGCATCCCCGAGGAGCGCTTCGACATCCGGATCAGCGAGCCGCTCACCGTGCTCTGGGCCGACCCGGACAAGGTCGACCAGGTGCTGGCGAACCTGCTGGAAAATGCGGTGCGCCACGGTGAGGGAACTGTCACGATCGAGGTGGCACCGGCCAAGGAGGTCGTCGAGGCACCCGTCTGGGAGCGCTCCGGCACCCCGCCCCGCACAGTGGAAGGCACCGCGGTCACCGTGAGCGACGAAGGAACGGGCATCCCCGAGGATTCGATGCCGCGCGTCTTCACCCGCTTCTGGCGCGGCTCCAAGCGCGGCGGCACCGGTCTGGGCCTCTACATCGTCAAGGGCGTCGTGGAGGCCCACGGCGGCTCGATCCGCGTCGACCGCGCACCCGGCGGCGGCGCCCGGTTCCGATTTATCCTGCCCGCCGGCGTGCCCGACTTCATGCTCTGACGGAGCCTGGACGACAGCCGCGGCACACTCCGGGGGCGGCAGGCCCACCCCCGGGGAACGCCGTGGATCGGGAGGCCGGACGGGCTTCACGGCAGCCGCGCCACGCGCTGCGACTACACTCGACCTTTGGCGTTGTGGGACGCCCTGCGCGGCCGTGCCGCGGACACCCCCTCCCGAGTACCGCGGCGGGGGCTGCCCGTGCCCCGGCCACGCCGGGTGTCCCGCGAAGGCACGAGCCCTTACCTGAGCACGGACGAGCAGGAGCACGGGAAGATAGAGATGTCGGCACCCAACAAGTCGTACGACCCGGTCGAGGTCGAGGCCCTCAAGCCCGAGGTGGTGGAGCAGGCCCGGGACGAGGCCGTCCAGGCCTTCGCCGCCGCCACCACCCTCGACGAGCTGAAGCAGGCCAAGGTCGCCCACACCGGCGACCGCTCCGCGCTCTCCCTCGCCAACCGCGAGATCGGCGCTCTGCCCCCGCACGCCAAGGCCGCCGCCGGCAAGCTGATCGGCCAGGCCCGCGGCGCCGTCAACCAGGCGCTCGCCCGGCGCCAGGCCGAGCTGGAGGCGGAGCGCGACGCCCGCGTCCTGGTCGAGGAGGCGGTGGACGTCACGCTGCCCTACGACCGGACCCCGCGCGGCGCCCGCCACCCGCTGACCACGCTGGCCGAGCGCATCGAGGACACCTTCGTCGCGATGGGCTACCAGGTCGCCGAGGGCCCCGAGGTCGAGGCCGAGTGGCTGAACTTCGACGCCCTCAACCTGGGTCCGGACCACCCGGCCCGCTCGATGCAGGACACCTTCTTCGTCCAGGCCCCGGACGGCTCCGCCGACTCCGGCGTGGTGCTGCGCACCCAGACCTCCCCGGTCCAGGCCCGCACCATGCTCGACCGCGAGCCGCCCATCTACGTGGTCTGCCCCGGCCGGGTCTACCGGACGGACGAGCTGGACGCCACCCACACCCCGGTCTTCCGCCAGGTCGAGGGTCTGGCCGTGGACGAGGGCATCACCTTCGCGGACCTCAAGGGCACCATCGAGCTGCTGGTCTCCAAGCTGATCGGGGACGGGCTGGAGCTGCGCTGGCGGCCCTCGTACTTCCCGTTCACCGAGCCGAGCGCCGAGATCGACCTGCAGTGCTTCGTCTGCCGCGGCGAGAGCGTCGGCAACCCGGACAAGCCCTGCCGCACCTGCTCCTCCGAGGGCTGGATCGAGCTCGGCGGCTGCGGCGTGGTCAACCCGCGGGTGCTGGTCGCCTGCGGCATCGACCCGAGCCGCTACAGCGGGTTCGCCTTCGGCCTGGGCCTGGAGCGGATCCTGATGAACCGTCACAACGTCGCCGACATGCGCGACATGGTCGAGGGTGACGTGCGCTTCACCCTCCCGTTCGGGATGGAGATCTGATGCGCGTCCCGCTTTCCTGGCTGCGCGAGTACGTCGACCTGCCGGCCGGCGAGACCGGCCGTGACGTGGCGGAGCGACTGGTCCGGGCCGGTCTGGAGGTCGAGACGGTCGAGCAGATCGGCGCCGACCTCAAGGGCCCGCTGGTGGTCGGCCAGGTGCTCTCCATCGAGGAGCTCTCCGGCTTCAAGAAGCCGATCCGGCACTGCTTCGTCAACGTCGGCGACGCCAACGGCACCGGCGAGCCGCAGGAGATCGTCTGCGGCGCGACCAACTTCGCCGTCGGCGACAAGGTCGTGGTCGTCCTCCCGGGCGCCGTGCTGCCCGGCCCGTTCCCGATCGCGGCCCGCCAGACCTACGGCCACACCTCGGCCGGCATGATCTGCTCCGCCCGCGAGCTGGGCATGGGCGACGACCACGACGGCATCATCGTCCTCCCGCCGGAGTACGAGCCCGGCACCGACGCCGTCGAGCTGCTCCAGCTCGTCGACGAGGTGCTGGACATCGCCGTCACCCCGGACCGCGGCTACTGCCTCTCGATGCGCGGGGTGGCCCGCGAGGCCGCCGCCGCGTACGGGCTGCCGCTGGCCGACCCGGCGCTGCTCGACGTGCCGCCGGCGAACTCCTACGGCTACCTGGTCAAGGTCGCCGACCCGGCCGGCTGCGACCGCTTCGTGGCGCGCACGGTGATCGGCCTCGACCCGAGCGCCAAGTCGCCGATCTGGCTCCAGCGCCGTCTGCAGAAGGCCGGCATCCGGCCGATCTCGCTGGCCGTGGACATCACCAACTACGTGATGCTGGAGGTCGGCCAGCCGCTGCACGCCTACGACAAGCAGCGCGTGGACGGACCGATCCTGGTCCGCCGGGCCGAGCAGGGCGAGACCCTGACCACCCTCGACGGCGTCGAGCGCAAGCTCTCCGCCGAGGACCTGCTGATCTGCGACAACAGCGGCCCGATCGGCCTGGCCGGCGTCATGGGCGGCGCCTCCACCGAGATCCTCGACCCGGCCGCCGGTCCGGGCACCACCGAGGTGATCATCGAGGCGGCGCACTTCGACCCGGTCGTCATCGCCCGCGGTGCCAAGCGGCACAAGCTGCCCTCCGAGGCGTCCAAGCGCTTCGAGCGCGGCGTCGACCCGGATGCCGCCCGCGCCGCCGCACAGCGCGCCGTCGACCTGCTGGTCCTGATCGCCGGCGGCACCGCCGAGGCCGGGGTCACCGACATCGCGGCCCCGCACCCGGTGCGCACCATCACCATCGCCGCGGACCTGCCGGACCGCGTGGCCGGCACCGCGTACGGCCGCGAGAGCGTCACCCGGCGCCTGCAGGAGATCGGCTGCTCCGTCGCGGGCGCCGACGTCCTGGAGGTCACCCCGCCGACCTGGCGCCCCGACCTCACCGACCCGTACGACCTCGCGGAGGAGGTCATCCGCCTGGAGGGGTACGACAACGTGCCCGCCCGGATGCCCACCGTGCCGCCGGGCAAGGGCCTGACCGAGGCCCAGCGCACCCACCGCCGGGTCGGTGTCGCGCTGGCCGGCGCCGGCTACGTCGAGGTCAACAACTACCCGTTCGTCGGCGAGGCCGCCTTCGACGGGCTCGGCCTGGAGAAGGACGACCGGCGCCGCCGCACGGTGAAGCTGGTCAACCCGCTCAACGACGAGGAGCCGGCGCTGCGCACCACGCTGCTGCCGGGCCTGCTCGGGGCGCTGCGCCGCAACATCGGCCGCGGCAACACCGATCTGGCGATCTTCGAGACGGGGACCGTCTTCCTGCCCAAGGACGAGCAGAGCGTCGCGCCGCGCCCGGCCGTCGACCGCCGTCCGAGCGACGAGGAGCTGGCCGCCCTCGACGCCGCGCTCCCGGACCAGCCGCGCCGGATCGCCGCCGCCCTCGCGGGCGAGCGGCTGCCGTCCGGCTGGTGGGGCAAGGGCGCCCCGGCCTCCTGGGCCGACGCGATCGAGGCCGCCCGTGCGGTGGCCCGCGCGGCCGGCGTCGAACTGGCCGTCCGCCAGGGCCGGCTGGCTCCGTGGCACCCGGGCCGCTGCGCCGAGCTGGTGGTCGCCGGTACCGACCGGGTGGTCGGCCACGCCGGTGAGCTGCACCCGCGCGTCGTCAAGGCGCTCGGCCTGCCCGAGCGCACCAGCGCGATGGAGGTCGACCTCGACCTGCTGACCGCCGACGGCGCCGTGCGGGCCTCGGGCCCGGCCGTCTCCGCGTTCCCGGTGGCGACCCAGGACGTGGCGCTGATCGTCGACGCGGCCGTCCCGGCCGCCGAGGTGGAGGCCGCGCTGCGGGCCGGCGCCGGCGAACTGCTGGAGGCCATCCGGCTGTTCGACGTCTTCACTGGCGAGCAGGTCGGCGACGGCAGGAAGTCGCTCGCGTACGCGCTGCGCTTCCGCGCGGCGGACCGCACGCTGACCGCCGACGAGGCCACCGCGGCCCGTGAGGCGGCCGTGGCCGAGGCCGTCGCCCGGACCGGCGCGGTCCTGCGCGGCGCCTGACGCGCACCCCGTCGAAGGGCCCCGTCACCCGGTGCCGGGGGGGGGGCCCTCGGCGGCGGCGGCCGCCCGCTCCGGGGGTGCCGGGGGGGGCGCCTCAGGGCCCCCCCGCCTCCGGGCGCCCACCCGTTTTCGGGGGGGGGGCCCCACCCACGTCCGGCCCGTCCGGCCCGGTCGGGAGGGCGGCCGCGGCCGGGGTCGGCTGACCTGGGTCTTTGAGGAGTTTCCGTCAAAGCCCTTGCGGGCGTGGGCCGGTGGGCGCTATTTCTTGGTTAGGAAAGTTTCCTAACTCCCCGCCGGCGGCACCCCCTTGCCCGCCCCCACGGAACACGGAGCGTCAGATGCACCGTCCGCAGCACCGCACCGTCCGGATAGCCCTCGCCGCCCTGCTGGTGGCCGCACCCGCCACGGTCGTGGCCGCCGGCGCCGCCCACGCGGCGCCGACCGCCGCCGTCGTCCAGGTCAAGGCCGTCGGCCTGGACGACCCGCACAAGAAGGACATCGCGATGCAGCTGGTGTCCAGCGCCGAGAACTCCTCGCTGGACTGGAAGTCGCAGTACAAGTACATCGAGGACATCGGTGACGGCCGCGGCTACACCGCCGGCATCATCGGCTTCTGTTCCGGCACCGGCGACATGCTCGACCTCGTCGAGCACTACACCGACCTCAAGCCCGGCAACGTCCTCGCCAAGTACCTGCCGGCGCTGCGCAAGGTGAACGGCACCGAGTCGCACACGGGCCTGGGCAGCGCCTTCGAGAAGGACTGGGCCGCCGCCGCGAAGGACGGCGTCTTCCAGAAGGCGCAGAACGACGAGCGCGACCGCGTCTACTTCAACCCCGCCGTCAACCAGGCCAAGGCCGACGGCCTGCGCGCGCTCGGCCAGTTCGCCTACTACGACGCCATCGTGATGCACGGCGGCGGCTTCGACCCGGCGGGCTTCGGCACCATCCGCAAGAACGCCCTGAAGAAGGCCAAGACCCCCGCCCAGGGCGGCGACGAGGCCACCTACCTCAAGGCCTTCCTGGACGCCCGCCGGGCCGCCATGAAGCTGGAGGAGGCGCACTCCGACACCAGCCGCGTCGACACCGAGCAACTGGTCTTCCTCAACGCCAAGAACTTCGACCTCAACCCCCCGTTGAAGTGGAAGGTCTACGGCGACAGCTACTCCATCAACAGCTGAGCCGCGCCGGCCGCGGAGGCCGTTCGCGCGGTCTCCGCGGCCGCCCGTTTATCGGATGACACCCCGCCGCGATCGCTGGTACGTTCGGCGACGTGGCAAAGCTGAACCAGATCATCGCCGTCGAAAAGGGCGTCAAGTCCAAGTCGTTCCAGGAGCTGACGCAGTCCCACCAGGACTTGCAGAAGCCCGCGTTGCTGGCCGGCATCTCCCGGACGTACCAGCCCAAGGACGAGGAGGGCGAGCAGCTCCCCCCGGAGTCCACCCGCGTCCAGGTGAAGGCCGAGGACGTCCTGCGGACCACCGCCGCGACGCTGTCCCGGCTGTTCGACGTCACCGCGACCAAGGACTGGGCGAACACCGAGGCCCGCGCCGACGTCGTGGTCGACGGCCGCACCCTCGTCGCCGACGTGCCGGTCACCTATCTGCTCTTCCTGGAGAAGCAGCTCACCGACCTGCGCACCTTCGTCCGCAAGCTGCCGGTCCTGGACGCCGCCGAGGCCTGGAACCACGACGCCTCCACGGACTCCTGGAAGACCGAGGTGGTGCGCACGATCCGCACCAAGAAGGTGCCGCGCAACCACGTGAAGGCCGAGGCGACGGAGAAGCACCCGGCGCAGGTCGAGGTGTACTACGAGGACATCGCGGTCGGCTACTGGACGACCGTCAAGTTCTCCGGGGCCCTTCCGGCCCGCCGGGTGAACGAGCTCCTGGAGCGGGTCGAAAAGCTCCAGCAGGCCGTCCAGTTCGCCCGCGAGGAGGCCAACGGCTCCGAGGTCACCGACCGCAGGGTGGGTGACGCGGTGTTCGGCTACCTGTTCGGGTAGCCCCCAGATCGCCCCCGTATGAGAGCGGGGGTGGCGCGAAGAGCGCAAGCTGATACTGAAGTTGAAGCTGACATCAGGGGAGAATGTGGAGGTTCGAGTCCTCCTCCCGGCACTTCGGGCCGGGGTGGCCCAACATGGCAGAGGCGCCCCTGTAAGACTCAGACTCTCGCTCCAGACTCAGCATTCGCCGCCGAGCGCCGGATCGACCGGGTGTGTGCCGTAAGCGTCGGATGCGGGTTCGACTCCCGTCTGCGCCTCTCCCATGGCGCGGTAGCTCCAATGGCAAAGCACGATGCTGTGAAAATGACCCACACCCTTAAACGTGCCGGTGCGAGCAATTGGGTGGCACCTCAGGGGCCCGGGTAGCTGGATACCGCTCCCGGGCCCCGTCACCGTTCCCGCCGGTCGGGCGCTCGCGGCGCAGGTGGTCAGGCGCTCGCGGTGTAGTCGTAGAAACCGCGGCCCGACTTGCGGCCCAGCAGGCCCGCGTCGACCATCCGGGAGAGCAGCGGGGGAGCGGCGAACAGCGGCTCCTTGTACTCGTCGTACATCGACTCGGCGATCGAGACGATCGTGTCCAGGCCGATCAGGTCGCACAGGCGCAGCGGGCCCATCGGGTGGGCGCAGCCGGCCTCCATGCCCTTGTCGATGTCGGAGGCGGTCGCCACGCCCGACTCGAACATCCGCACCGCCGACAGCAGGTACGGCACCAGCAGCGCGTTCACCACGAAGCCGGCCCGGTCGCGGGCGCGGATCGGCTCCTTGCCGAGCACCTGGGAGGCGAAGGCCTCGACCCGCTCGGTGGTGGTCGCCGAGGTGGTCAGCGTCGGGATCACCTCGACCAGCTTCTGCACCGGCGCCGGGTTGAAGAAGTGCAGGCCGATGACCTGCTCCGGGCGCGAGGTGGCGGCGGCCAGCTTCACGATCGGGATCGACGAGGTGTTGGAGGCCAGGATCGCGTCCCGGCGCTCGATCACCTGGTCCAGCGTCTGGAAGATCTGGACCTTGATGTCCTCACGCTCGGCGACCGCCTCGACCACCAGGTCGCGGTCGGCGAAGTCGGCCAGGTCGGTCGTGAAGGACAGCCGGGCCAGCGCCTCGTCGCGGACCTCGGGGGACAGCTTGCCCCGCTTGACCGCCGTCTCCAGGGAGTTGGTCAGCCGGGTACGACCGAACTCCAGGGCCTCCCCGCTGGCCTCCGACACCAGGACGTCCAGCCCCGCCCGGGCGAACACCTCCGCGATGCCCGACCCCATCAGACCGCAGCCGATCACTCCGACGCGCGCGATGTCACTCACTCAGTTTGCCCTTCGGTGGTGCTGGGGGTCCCCCAGCAGGTGTCCCAGCAAGCTGCTGTTCAGCGGGTGGGTGCACCGATATGTGCGCACCGATGCACCGCCCCGACGACGTTACTACTCCGTACCCGCCGGTAGGTCATCCCCTCCCCGGCTGGGCAGGGCACCCGGGCCGTTCCTGCGAACGGGTGAGCCCCGCCCGGGGAACCCGTGCGCCCGGGGTCCGGCACCCCTGTCGCCGGACAGAATGCGGGTCGGTCGGGGGCCACGTGAAGGGAGCAGGGGATGCCGACGGGATCGCTCACAGGACAGGTCGCCCTGGTCACCGGAGCCGGCCGGGGCATCGGCCGGGAGATCGCCATCGGCCTCGCCGCCGAGGGCATGGCCGTCGGTCTGGTCGGACGCACCCACGAGACCCTCACCGACACCCTCAAGGAGTGCGCCCGCCACGGTGCCCGCGGCGTCGCCGTCACCGCCGACGTCACCCGCCCGGGCTCGGTGCGCGAGGCCGTCCGCGTCGTCGAGCGCGACCTCGGCCCGGTCGACCTGCTGATCAACAACGCCGGCCAGGTAGACCGCACCGAGGCCCCGCTCTGGGAGACCGACGCCAACCAGTGGTGGCAGGTGATCGAGACCAACCTGCGCGGCCCCTACAACCTGCTGCGCTGCGTCCTGCCCGGCATGGTCGAGCGCCGCCGCGGCCGGGTGGTCAACCTCAACACCGGCTTCGCCCTGCGCCCCGACGGCCACTACACCGCGTACGCCACCTCCAAGAGCGCGCTGCTGAGGCTCTCCGACAACCTCGCCGACCCGCTCGCCGAGCACGGGGTGGTGATCCTCGACATCAGCCCGGGCGCGGTCGCCACCGACATGACCGCCGGCATGCCGATGTTCCGGTCCATGAAGACCTGGGGCTCCATCCCGTACATGGTCGCGGTGACGGTGGACGCCGCCCGCGGCCGCTTCGACGCGCTGCACGGCCGGTTCATCCACGCCGGGCGGGACAACCTGGAGGAACTGGTCCGCCGCGCGGAGGAGATCCGTGCGACGGACGCCCGCACGCTGCGGCTGCGGCCGTACGGGCCCGACGACCCGATGGGCTGACCGCGCGCACCGGGGCGTTCCCGCAGCGCCGTCCGCACGGCGTCGCCCTCATGGCACCGGCCTCAAGACGTCGCCCTCACAGCGCCGTGAGCGCGGCCAGCTCCTCGTCGGTGAGCGAGCCGGGGGCGCGCCCGGTCCGGGAGAACCCGTCGGCGAGCCGCTGCAGGGCCTCGTTGAGCGGCGCCGGCACCCCGTGCAGCCGGCCGAGCAGCACGATCTCGCCGTTCAGGTGGTCCGTCTCGATCGAGCCGGTACCGCGTGCCAGGCTCTGCCAGGACGAGCTGCCGCCGCGCTCCGCCCCCGCGACCGGCGCCTGCCGCAGCACCTCGCCGGCCAGCCGGACCTGGTCGAGCGGGTCGTGGTGGGGGATGCCGGCGGCGGCCAGCACCGCCGCGCCCTCCGCCGTCACCCGCCGCTGGAGGCCGCTGAGCGGCTCGCCGTCGATCCGGCCGGCCACCGCGTCCAGCGCGTTGCCGAGGTTGCCGAGGAGCTTGGCGTACTTCCAGCGCATCACGTCGGCGTCCACGGGCGCGCTGAACGCGGACCCGGCCAGGTCGGCGGCGATCGGCGCGGCCCGCTCGCCGCCGTCGCCGGCCGGATAGCCGCCCAGCCGCAGCACGCCGCTGACCGGCGTCCCGCCGGCGGTGATCCGGCCCGGCTCCAGATGGTTGGACGGCAGCCAGACGCACATCGCCAGCACCTCGCGGAAGACGCGCAGCGCCAGGCGCTCGTTCTCCACCCCGTTCTGCGCGCAGACCAGCGGCAGCCGTTCGCCCGCCGTGCCGCCGCCGGCGACCGGGCGCGGCGCCCAGGCGGCCAGCGCGGCGGCGGTGTCCTGGGTCTTGACGGCGAGCAGCAGGACGTCGTCCGGCCGCAGGTCGACACCCTCGGGCCCGCCCACGACCGGGATCCGCAGCGTCCGGGTGCCCTCCGGGGTGCCGAACCGCAGGCCCCCTTCCCGCAGCGCCGCCAGGTGCGCGCCGCGCGCGACCAGCACGACGTCGTGACCGCCCTCGTGCAGCCGGGCACCGATCGTGCCGCCCACCGCACCCGCCCCGATGATGATGTAGCGCATGCGCGACAGCATGGCACGGGCGCCCCGGGGTGATCGGCGGGGTGATCAGCGGGAGGCCGGCACGGCGGCGGCGGGCCTCAGGCGCAGAGCCGACTCGCGGTGACCGGCGTGAGCCCCGCCTTGGTGAGCCCGTCCAGGATGGCCGGCAGCGCGTCGACCGTGCACTGGTGCCCCATGTGCAGGGCGACCACCGAACCGCCCCTGACCGAGCCGAGCACCCGGCGCTGGAGTTCGGCCGCGGTCGGATCGCTGTAGTCGCGCGGGTCGACGTCGAAGGAGAGCACGTGCTCGTAGCCGACCGCACGGGCCTGCTCGCGCACCATCGGCGTGGCGTACTGGGCGGCGGACGGCCGGAACCAGCGGCCGATCGAGCCGGTGAGCCGTTGCAGCCGCTCCGCGCACTGGGCGATCTCGGCGCGTGCCTGGTCGGGGCTCATCGCGGAGATGTTCTGGTGGTTCTGGGTGTGGTTGCCCAACTCGTGGCCGCCGTCCAGGATGCGGCGGGCCATCTGCGGCTGCTGGTCCAGCCAGCTGCCGACGGCCATCACGGTGAGCCCGGCGCCGCGCTGTTCGGCGATCTCCAGCAGGGCGGTGGCCAGCTTCGGGTCGCCGCTGCCGTGGAAGGTCAGGGCGACGTTCCTGCCGGTGCGCGGTCCGTACGCCACTTCGACCGGGGTGCCCGGGGCGAGCGGCGTGAGGACGGGCGGCGCCGGTGGCGCGGCGGTGGTGGCGGCCGCCGCGGGGGAGGCCGCGGCCTGCGGGTCGGCCGGGGTGGCGGCGGTGCTCGGGGCGGGGGAGGCCGGGCCCTCGCCGGGCGCCCAGGCCGGGTCGACCGCCAGCGGGTCGCCGCCGGCCGGGTCCACGGTGCCGGGGTGGACGGCGAGCGCGCCCGGGTCGGCCCGGCGGGGGGTGGCCCCGGCACAGGCCCCGAGCAGCCCGCCGACGGCGGTGAGGGCGGCCAGCCTGGCGGTGGCGCGCAGGACGGTGCGGCGGTCGGCGGTCATCCGGTCGGCAGTCATCGGCAGCCAGCATAGGGACGGCGAAACGCCGGGGCGATTCGAGGCCGACGCCGTCACCCGCACGACGACGTGCGCCCACACCGTCCCCGGAAGGCGGCGGAATCCTGAACTCCCGCTGTCTCCACGGCGTGTCGTCGGATACGATCACCGCGCACCGCGTGGTGGGGCCCGGCGGGTCCGCCCGCGCAGACCGGTGCCCCGCCGAGGCGCTCCGGCGCCGTGACGGGCAGGCATTCCGGCAGTGAGCTTGAGGGGGCGGAAGCAGGATGCACGAGGACACCGCGACGACGGACGTCGGTACGGACTGGGACTGGGTGAAGGCCGAGGACTGGCAGCCGCCCACCGAACTGGACACCGGCATCCCGCACACCGCCCGGATGTACGACTACTACCTCGGCGGCAAGGACAACTTCGAGGCCGACCGCAAGGCCGCCGAGGCCGCCATCGCCGCCTACCCCGCGCTGCCGCTGCTGGCCCGTACCAACCGTGAATTCCTCGGCCGCGCCGTCGAGTTCGTGGCCGGCCAGGGCATCCGCCAGTTCGTCGACATCGGCACCGGCATCCCCGCCGTCGGATCGACCAGCGAGGTGGCCCGGCGGGTCGCCCCGGACGCCCGCGTGGTGTACGTCGACAACGACCCGATCGTGGCCACCCACGCCCGCGCCCTGCTGGCGAGCCACAAGGCCGGCCACACCTCCGTCATCGAGGCCGACCTCCGCGACCCGGCCACCATCCTCGACCACCCCGGCCTGCGCGCCGCCGTCGACCTCGACCGGCCGGTGGCCCTGATGCTGGTCGCGGTGCTGCACTTCATCCGGGACGAGGACGGTGCCCAGGAGATCGTCCGGACCCTGCGCGACGCGCTCGCTCCCGGCAGCGCGCTGATCCTCTCGCACGGCAGCCCCGACTTCGCCTCCCGGGAGAGCGCGGCCGAGGGCGCCCGGATCTACAAGAGCGCCAGCGCGCCGCTGGTGCTGCGCCCGCGCGCCGCCGTGGAGCCGTTCTTCGGCGACTTCGGGTTCGCCGGGCCCGGCCTCGTCCAGCTCCCGCTCTGGCGCCCCGAGGCGGGCCACGTCCCGACGGGTGAGCTGCCGGCGGGCTGGCAGGACGTCTCGGCCTACGCGGGCGTCGCCTTCAAGGCCTGAACCACCGCGCGGCCCACCGGCCCCGGCGCCCGCTCGGGGCGCCGGGGCCGGTCCGCGGCGCGGGCCGGCATTCGCCGCACAGGGGGACGCTTCGGCGGAAAATGCCGCGACGGCCCGGCACGCGCGATGTTACTTTTCGGATCATGAATCCCCTGAGCGAGAACGAGATCCGCGGCTCCTTCGTCAACTGTTCCAAGGGCGAGGCCCGTCGGCTCAATCTGCCCCGGGGCCTGGCCGAACTCCCCTGGGAGCACCTGGACTTCCTCGGCTGGCGGGACCAGGGCGCGCCCGACCGCGGCTACCTGGTCGCCGAGCACGGCGGCGAGCTGGTCGGCGTCACGCTGCGGGTGCCGTCCGTGCGCCGCAGCCTGACCAAGACCAACGTGTGCTCGCTGTGCCTCTCCGCCCACGCCGGCTCGGGCGTCGCACTGCTGGCCGCCCGCCGGGCCGGGGTCTCCGGCCGTGAGGGCAACACCGTCGGCACCTACATCTGCGCCGATCTGGCCTGCTCGCTCTACCTGCGCGGGCTGAAGAAGTCCGCGCTGGTCAGCCGGCCCGAGGAGTCGCTGTCGCAGGACGAGCTGATCGCCCGCACGGTGGCGAACCTGGACGCCTTCCTGGTCAAGGTCCTCACCGACACCCCGGCCTGACGCCTTCGCGCCTGCCCGCCCGCCCGGCCGGGCCGGCTCCCGGCGCGCCGCCCGGGCCGGGCTACCCGTGGCGCAGCTGGTCCAGCTCACGCCGGTCCCGCTTGGTGGGCCGGCCGGCACCCCGGTCGCGCTCGCCGGCCGCCGTCAGCAGCTCGCGCGGCGGCCTCGGCGGGCCGGTCTCCACCAGGCACTCGGCCGCGACCCCCGCCCCGACCCGCTTGCGGACCAGCCGCTTCACGACGACGACCCGCTCGAAGCCCTCCTGGCGCACGCGCACCTCGTCCCCGGGCTTCAGCGCCTGCGCGGGCTTGGCCCGCTCCCCGTTCACACGCACGTGCCCGGCCCGGCAGGCGGCCGCCGCCAGCGCCCGCGTCCTGGTGAGCCGCACCGACCAGATCCAGCTGTCCACCCGGACGCTTCCCTCGTCTTCGACCATCCTCCGAGCCTACCCACGGCCGGGCCGGGCCCGCGCCGGGGGACAACCGGGGGCGGGGTACCGGGACGGCGCCGTTACGGGGCCGGCGACTCCTGGACCGCCCAACCGTTGCCGTCCGGGTCGCTGAAGAAGACGAACGAGTTCCACGCCCCGCCGCGGCCGTCCACCCGGGCGCCGTCCTCGAAGTGCTGGACCGGGCTCACCTCCACGCCCCGCGCCACCAGCTCGCCGTGCGCCTTGGCGATGTCCGGCACCACCAGCTGCAGGCCCTTCAGCGAGCCCGGCGGCGCGTCCGTGACGCCGGTGCCCACCACGATCGAACAGCCGGAGCCCGGCGGCGTCAGCTGCACCACCCGGACCCCGTCGCGGATCCGGGTGTCGTGGTCGACGGTGAAACCGGCCTGTTCCTCGTAGAAGACCTTGGCCCGGCCGACGTCCGACACCGGGACCACCACCACTTCGAGTTTCCAGTCCATGACCCCATCCCCATCCGGTCGGGACCCTCCGGTCGGGCCCCTCCAGTATCGGCCGTTCGGGCGGCCGGCGCCCGGCGGTCGGCTAGCCTGAGATCACGATGAACCGCCTCAGCACGCCCACCGCCGCGACCCCCTTCACCACCCCGTGGGGCACCTTCGACCTCACCCGCTTCCCGGAGGACCCGCGCGAGCGGCTGCGCGCCTGGGACGCCGCCGACGAGTACCTGCTGCGCCACCTCGCCGGCGAGGCCGACAGCGCGCAGGGCGGGGCCACCGAGCTCACCGGCCGCACCGTCGTCGTCCTCGGCGACCGCTGGGGGGCGCTGACCACGGCGCTGGCCGCCACCTCGGCCGCGGCGTCGACCGGGGCGCCCACGGCAGCGCCGGTCCAGATCGGCGACTCCCACCTCGGCCGGCAGGCGACCCTCGCCAACCTGGCCCGCTCCGGCGCCGCCTCCGACGCGGCCCGGCTGCTCACCACCCGCGACACCCCGCCCGAGCGCATCGACGTCCTGCTGGTCCGCGTCCCCAAGAGCCTCGCGCTGCTGGAGGACCAGCTGCACCGCCTCGCGCCGGCCCTGCACCCCGGCACGGTGGTGATCGGCACCGGCATGGTCACCGAGATCCACACCTCGACCCTCCAGCTCTTCGAGCGGATCCTCGGCCCGACCCGCACCTCGCTCGCGACCCGCAAGGCCCGGTTGATCTTCTGCACCCCCGACCCGGCGCTCGATCCCGGCCCCAACCCCTGGCCGCACACCTATGCGCTGCCCGGTGACATCGGCCCGGCCTCGGGACGCACGGTGGTCAACCACGCCGGCACCTTCTGCGCCGAGCGTCTGGACATCGGCACCCGCTTCCTCCTCGGCCACCTGCCCGTGGCCGCCCCCGGCGCCCGGGTCGTCGACCTCGGCTGCGGCAACGGCGTGGTGGGCACCGCGGCGGCCCTCGCCAGCCCGGGCGCCGAGCTGGTCTTCGTCGACGAGTCGCACCAGGCCGTCGCCTCGGCCGAGGCCACCTTCCGCGCGAACCTCGGCCCGGACGCGCCCGCCGAGTTCCTCACCGCCGACGCCCTCGGCCCGGACGCCGTCCCGGCCGGTTCGGTCGACCTGGTGCTCAACAACCCGCCGTTCCACTCCCACCAGGCCACCACCGACGCCACCGCCTGGCGGATGTTCACCGGGGCCCGCCGTGCGCTGCGCCCCGGCGGCGAGCTCTGGGTGGTCGGCAACCGTCACCTCGGCTACCACGTCAAGCTCCGCCGCCTCTTCGGGAACTGCGAACTCGTCGCGGGGAACCCGAAGTTCGTGGTCCTGCGGGCCGTCCGCCGGTGAGCCGGCCGGGCGCCGGCCCGGTGGGGCCCGCGGTCGGGCGTCCCGAGATCAACTAAGGGTAACCTAAGCTCATGTCGCCGACGGATCGGGAAGCGTCCGCGGTGGACGGCGCACCCCGGCACCCGGGTGCGGGGCGGCGGCACGGCCTCGCACTCCCTTGCATGGATGTTCCGTGATGCGTATATTCATGCTCCGACCAAGGAGGGAACTGCCATGGCATTGCGAGTCGCCGTCGCCGGTGCGAGCGGATACGCGGGCGGTGAGGTGCTGCGCCTGCTGCTCGGCCACCCCGAGGTGGAGATCGGGGCGCTGACGGGCGGCTCGAACGCGGGTGCCAGGCTCGGCACCCTGCAGCCGCACCTCATCCCGCTCGCCGACCGGATCCTGGAGCCCACCACTCCCGAGGTGCTGGCCGACCACGACGTGGTGTTCCTGGCACTGCCGCACGGCCAGTCCGCCGCCGTCGCCGAGGCGCTCGGCCAGAACGTGCTGATCGTCGACTGCGGCGCCGACTTCCGGCTCCAGGCCGCCGCCGACTGGGAGCAGTTCTACGGCTCCGCGCACGCCGGCACCTGGCCCTACGGCCTGCCCGAGCTGCCCGGCCACCGCGCCGCGCTCAAGGGCAGCAACCGCATCGCCGTCCCCGGCTGCTACCCGACCGCCGTTTCGCTGGCGCTCTTCCCGGCGTACGCGGCCGGGCTCGCCGAGCCCGAGGCCGTGATCGTCGCCGCCTCCGGGACCTCGGGCGCCGGCAAGGCCGCCAAGACCCACCTGCTCGGCAGCGAGGTCATGGGCAGCGTCAGCGCCTACGGCGTCGGCGGCCTGCACCGGCACACCCCCGAGATGTCGCAGAACCTCACCCCGGTCGCCGGTGAGCCGGTCACCGTCTCCTTCACCCCCACCCTGGTGCCGATGCCCCGGGGCATCCTCGCCACCTGCTCCGCCAAGGCGAAGCCCGGGGTGACCGGCGAGAGCCTGCGCGCCGCCTACACCGAGGCGTTCGCCGACGAGCCCTTCGTCCACCTGCTGTCCGAGGGCCAGTGGCCGCAGACCAGCAGCGTCTACGGCTCCAACGCCGCCCTGGTCCAGGTCGCCCTGGACGAGGGCGCCGGGCGGATCATCGCGATCAGCGCGATCGACAACCTGGTCAAGGGCACCGCCGGCGGCGCGGTGCAGAGCATGAACATCGCCCTGGGCCTGCCCGAGGAGCTGGGCCTTCCCCTGAACGGAGTCGCACCGTGACCGACCACACCGTGAACGCCAGTCAGAACGTGGGCGTCACCGCCGCCAAGGGGTTCCGCGCCGCGGGCGTCACCGCCGGGATCAAGGCCTCCGGCACCCCCGACCTCGCCCTCGTCGTCAACGACGGTCCCTCGCTGGCCGCCGCCGGCGTGTTCACCGGCAACCGGGTCAAGGCCGCGCCCGTGCTCTGGTCCGAGCAGGTCCTCAAGGGCGGCCGGGTCAGCGCCGTCGTCCTCAACTCCGGCGGCGCCAACGCCTGCACCGGCCCGCTCGGCTTCCAGGACACCCACGCCACCGCGGAGAAGGTCGCCGAGGAGCTCGAACTCAACGCCGGCGAGGTCGCCGTCGCCTCCACCGGCCTGATCGGCGTCCGCCTCCCGATGGACGTCCTGCTGCCCGGTGTCGCCCTCGCCGCCCGGGAACTCGACGCCACCGGCGGCGAGGCCGCCGCGATCGCCATCAAGACGACCGACACCGTCCACAAGACCGCCCAGGTGACGAACGGCGGCTGGACCGTCGGCGCCATGGCCAAGGGCGCCGGCATGCTCGCCCCCGGCCTCGCCACCATGCTGGTCGTGCTGACCACCGACGCCGCCCTCGACGCCGCCGCCCTGGACGCCTCGCTGCGCGCGGCCACCCGCACCACCTTCGACCGGATCGACTCCGACGGCTGCATGTCGACCAACGACACCGTGCTGCTGCTCGCCTCCGGCGCCTCCGGCGTCACTCCGGACCGGGCCGAGTTCGACGAAGCCGTCCGGGCGGTCTGCGCCGACCTCGCCCGACAGCTGATCGGTGACGCCGAGGGTGCGAGCAAGGACATCCGGGTCGACGTCACCGCCGCCGCCACCGAGGCGCAGGCCGTCGACGTCGCCCGCGTCATCAGCCGCAACAACCTGCTCAAGTGCGCCCTCCACGGCGAGGACCCGAACTGGGGTCGGGTCCTGGCCGCGATCGGCACCACCGACGCCGCCTTCGACCCCGACCGCCTCGACGTCGCCATCAACGGCGTCTGGGTCTGCAAGGACGGCAGCGTCGGGGAGGACCGCGACCTCGTCGACATGACCGGCCGGGAGATCGTCATCACCGCCCGCCTGAACGCCGGCGAGGCCGCCGCGACGGTGTGGACCAACGACCTCACCGCCGACTACGTGCACGAGAACAGCGCCTACTCCACCTGACAGCCGACACCTGCCCACCGAGCCGGGGACCAGACACGTGCAGATCGCACCCAAGGGCGAACAGGCCCGCAACAACACCGCGTTGCCCAAGGCCGTGACGCTGATCGAGGCGCTGCCCTGGCTGGAGCGCTTCCACGGCAAGACCGTCGTCGTCAAGTTCGGCGGCAACGCCATGGTGGACGAGAGCCTCAAGACGGCGTTCGCCCAGGACATCGTCTTCCTGCGCTACGCCGGCCTGCACCCCGTCGTGGTTCACGGCGGCGGCCCGCAGATCAGCGCCCAGCTCGACAAGCTCGGCCTGGAGTCCTCCTTCACCAACGGCCTGCGGGTCACCACCCCCGAGACCATGGACGTGGTCCGGATGGTGCTGGCCGGCCAGGTCCAGCGCGAGCTCGTCGGGCTGCTCAACGGCCACGGCCCGTTCGCGGTCGGCATGACCGGCGAGGACGCCCACACCATGACCGCCGTCAAGCGGTACGCCGTGGTCGACGGCGAGCAGGTCGACATCGGCCTGGTCGGCGACATCGTCAACATCGAGGCCGGCGCCGTGAAGGCGCTCATCGCCGACGGCCGGATCCCGGTGATCTCCTCGATCGCCCGCGGCACCGACGGACACGTCTACAACATCAACGCCGACACCGCCGCCTCCGCCCTCGCGGTGGCGCTCGGCGCCGAGATGCTCGTCGTCCTCACCGACGTCGAGGGCCTGTACGCCGACTGGCCGCACTCCGACGACGTGATCAGCCAGCTCACCGCGACCGAGCTGGAGGAGCTGCTGCCGGAGCTGGCCAGCGGCATGCTCCCCAAGATGGAGGGCTGCCTGCGCGCGGTCCGCTCCGGCGTCGGCACCGCCCGCGTGCTGGACGGCCGGGTGCAGCACAGCCTGCTGCTGGAGATCTTCACCGACGAGGGCATCGGCACGATGGTCGTGCCGGACGACGAAGCGACCGTGACCGGGGGACTGGCATGACGACCGACGCACAGCCGAGCAGCAGCACGCGGCCGACCGGCAACGAGCAGCTCACCGACCGCTGGCAGCACGCCTTCACCGACAACTACGGCACCCCGCGGATCCCGTTGGTCCGCGGCGAGGGCGCCAAGCTGTGGGACGCCGACGGCAAGGAGTACACCGACCTGCTCGGCGGCATCGCCGTCAACGCCCTCGGCACCGCCCACCCGGCGGTCGTCGAGGCCGTCACCCGGCAGATCTCGACGCTGGGCCACGTCTCCAACCTCTTCATGGCCGAGCCGACCATCGCGCTGGCCGAGCGGCTGCTGGCGCTCTCCGGCCGCGACGGCCGGGTGTTCTTCTGCAACTCCGGCGCCGAGGCCAACGAGGCCGCCTTCAAGATCAGCCGGCGCACCGGCCGCACCCACGTCGTCGCCCTCCAGGGCGGCTTCCACGGCCGGACGATGGGCGCCCTGGCACTGACCGGCCAGCCCGCCAAGCAGGAGCCGTTCCTGCCGCTGCCCGGCGAGGTCACCCACGTCCCCTTCGGCGACGTGGAGGCCCTGCGCGCGGCCGTCACCACCGAGACGGCCGCCGTCTTCCTGGAGCCGATCCAGGGCGAGAACGGCGCGGTCCCGCTGCCCGACGGCTATCTGGCGGCCGCCCGGGAGATCACCCGCGCCACCGGCACCCTGCTGATCCTGGACGAGATCCAGACCGGCATCGGCCGCACCGGGTACTGGTTCGCCCACCAGGCGGCCGAGGGGGTCGAGCCGGACGTGGTCACGCTCGCCAAGGCACTCGGCGGCGGGCTGCCGATCGGCGCCGTGCTCGCCTTCGGGGAGGCGGCCGAGCTGCTCACCCCGGGCCAGCACGGCACCACCTTCGGCGGCAACCCGGTGGTCGCGGCGGCGGCCCTGGCCGTCCTCGACACCATCGAGTCCGAGGGCCTGCTGGAGCACGTCCGCAAGATCGGCGAGCGGCTGCGGCACGGCATCGAGGCGATCGGCGACCCGCTGGTCGCGCAGGTGCGCGGGGCCGGTCTGCTGCTCGGCATCGTGCTCACCGAGCCGGTGGCCGCCCGGGTCCAGGCGGCCGCCCAGGAGGCCGGTTTCCTGGTCAACGCCGCCGTCCCGGACGCGGTGCGGCTCGCGCCGCCCCTGGTGCTCACCGAACAGGACGCGGACGCCTTCCTGGCCGCCCTGCCGGAGATCCTCCGGACGGTGCGGGAGAACGCCCCGGCCGATGCGAGCCGAGCGTAGTCCGGGAGAATAATCACATGACCGCTCCCCACTCCGACCAGCCCGCCGCCGGTCCGACGCCGCAGGTCCCGCAGACCCGCACCGCGCGCCACCGGCGAATCGTGGACCTGCTCACCCGCCAGCCCGTGCGCTCGCAGAGCCAGCTCGCCAAGCTGCTCGCCGACGACGGACTGGTGGTCACCCAGGCCACCCTCTCCCGGGACCTGGACGAGCTGGGCGCGGTAAAGATCCGCAACCGGGACGGCGCACTCATCTACGCCGTCCCGGCCGAGGGCGGCGACCGCACGCCGCGCGCACCGATGGGGGAGTCGGCCAGCGAGGGCCGGATGGCCCGGCTGGCCGGCGAGCTCATGGTCTCCGCCACGGCCTCCGGCAACCTCGTCGTGCTGCGGACGCCGCCGGGCGCCGCCCAGTTCCTGGCCTCCGCGATCGACCAGGCCGAGGTCTTCGAGATCATCGGCACCATCGCCGGCGACGACACCGTCCTGCTGATCAGCCGGGACCCGTTCGGCGGCCAGGCCCTCGCCGACCACCTGATGCAGCTCGCGCAGGCCAAGGCCCAGTAGCCGGCGGCGGGCCCGGAAGCCCGGGCCCGCCGGCGGTCGCGTCCCCACCCCCCACCCTCACCCCCCTGTCCGCAGCCCCCGGTCGTCGACTTCTCGGCCGGGGTTTTGAAATCCATACGGTGTAGTGCATACTTATGCCTATCGCCGTAAGCCTGTTCGCACTGTTGTGAAGGAGAAAGCCGTGACCGAGCGCGTCGTACTCGCCTACTCGGGCGGTCTGGACACGTCCGTCTGCATCGGCTGGATCGCCGAGGAGACGGGCGCCGAGGTCATCGCCGTCGCCGTCGACGTCGGCCAGGGCGGCGAGGACCTCGACGTCATCCGCCAGCGGGCGCTGGACTGCGGCGCCGTCGAGGCCGAGGTCGCGGACGCCCGCGACGAGTTCGCCGACGAGTACTGCCTCCCGGCCATCAAGGCCAACGCCCTGTACCAGGGCCAGTACCCGCTGGTGTCGGCCCTGTCGCGGCCGACCATCGTCAAGCACCTGGTCGCCGCCGCGCAGAAGCACGGCGCCACCACCGTCGCCCACGGCTGCACCGGCAAGGGCAACGACCAGGTCCGCTTCGAGGTCGGCATCCAGTCGCTGGCCCCCCAGCTGAAGTGCATCGCCCCGGTCCGCGACTACGCGATGACCCGGGACAAGGCGATCGCCTTCGCGGAGGCCAAGGGCCTGCCGATCGCCACCACCAAGAAGTCCCCGTACTCGATCGACCAGAACGTCTTCGGTCGGGCCGTCGAGACCGGCTTCCTGGAGGACATCTGGAACGCCCCGATCGAGGACGTCTACGAGTACACCCAGAACCCGGCCACCCCGCGCGAGGCCGACGAGGTGGTCATCACCTTCGACGCCGGCGTCCCGGTCGCCATCGACGGCCGCAAGGTGACCGTCCTGCAGGCCATCGAGGAGCTCAACAAGCGGGCCGGCGCCCAGGGCATCGGCCGCCTCGACATGGTCGAGGACCGGCTGGTCGGCATCAAGTCCCGGGAGATCTACGAGGCCCCCGGCGCGATCGCCCTGATCACCGCCCACCAGGCCCTGGAGAACGTCACCGTCGAGCGTGAACTCGCCCGCTACAAGCGGCAGGTGGAGCAGCGCTGGGCCGAGCTGGTCTACGACGGCCTCTGGTTCTCCCCGCTGAAGCGCGCCCTGGACGGCTTCGTCAACGAGGCCAACCAGCACGTCTCCGGTGAGATCCGGCTGGTGCTGCACGGCGGCCGGGCCGTCGTCAACGGCCGCAAGTCCGACCAGTCGCTGTACGACTTCAACCTCGCCACCTACGACACCGGCGACACCTTCGACCAGTCGATGTCCAAGGGCTTCATCGAGATCTTCGGGCTGTCCTCGAAGATCGCCGCCCGCCGCGACCTCGGCTGATCCGCCCCACCCGGTCCCGCGACCACCCGCCGGGCCCCCGCCCCCCCCCCCCCCGGGGGCGGGCGCCCCCGCCCCCCCCCACGGAACGGGGCCCGCGCATCCCGCCCGCCCCAATGGAGAAGGCCGCCGCCGGGGGGCGCGCTTCGCCGACGGCCCGTCCGAGGCGCTGGCCAGGCTCTCCGCCTCGGTGCACTTCGACTGGCGCCTCGCGCCGTACGACATCGCCGGCTCGAAGGCCCACGCCCGCGTCCTGCACAAGGCCGGGCTGCTCAGCGCCGCCGAGCTCGACGGCATGCTCGCCGGGCTGGACCAGCTGCTGACCGACGTCGAGGCCGGAACCTTCACCGGCACCGTCGCCGACGAGGACGTCCACACCGCGCTGGAGCGCGGCCTGCTGGAGCGGCTCGGCGCCGAACTGGGCGGTAAGCTGCGGGCCGGCCGCTCGCGCAACGACCAGATCGCCACGCTGTTCCGGATGTACCTGCGCGACCACGCCAGGATCATCGGCGGGCTGATCCTGGACCTCCAGCACGCCCTGGTCGGCCTGGCCGAGGAGCACCCGCACACCGCCATGCCGGGGCGCACCCACCTCCAGCACGCGCAGCCCGTCCTCTTCGCCCACCACGTCCTCGCGCACGTGCAGGCCCTCGGCCGGGACGCCGAGCGGCTGCGCCAGTGGGACGTCCGCACCGCCGTCTCCCCGTACGGCTCCGGCGCGCTGGCCGGCTCCTCGCTGGGCCTGGACCCGCAGGCGGTCGCCGCCGACCTCGGCTTCGAGCGGGGCTCGGTCGGCAACTCCATCGACGGGACGGCCTCGCGCGACTTCGTGGCCGAGTTCGCCTTCGTCACCGCGATGATCGGGATCAACCTCTCCCGGATCGCGGAGGAGGTGATCATCTGGAACACCAAGGAGTTCGGCTTCATCACGCTGCACGACGCCTTCTCCACCGGCTCCTCGATCATGCCGCAGAAGAAGAACCCGGACATCGCCGAGCTGGCCCGTGGCAAGTCCGGCCGCCTGATCGGCAACCTGACCGGCCTGCTGGCGACGCTGAAGGCACTGCCGCTCGCCTACAACCGGGACCTCCAGGAGGACAAGGAGCCGGTCTTCGACTCCTGCGACACGCTGGAGGTGCTGCTGCCGGCCTTCACCGGCATGATGGCCACCCTCACCGTGCACCGGGACCGGCTGGAGGAGCTCGCCCCGGCCGGCTTCTCGCTCGCCACCGACATCGCCGAGTGGCTGGTCAAGCAGGGCGTGCCGTTCCGGGTCGCGCACGAGGTCGCCGGCGCCTGCGTCAAGGTGTGCGAGCAGCAGGGCATCGAGCTGTCCGACCTGACGGACGAGCAGTTCGCCCGGATCTCGCCGCACCTGACGCCCGAGGTGCGCTCGGTGCTCAGCGTCCACGGCGCGATCGCCTCGCGCAGCGGTCGCGGCGGCACGGCCCCCTCGGCGGTGGCCGTCCAGCTCGCCGAGGTGAAGGCCGACCTGGCGCTCCAGGAGGAGTGGGTCCAGGGCTGACACCGCGTCCGGGTGGTACTCCTCAAAGGGGGCGTGGCGGGTCGACCGCCGCGCCCCCTTCGCGTGCACACGCCCGGTCGGCCGTAACCGGCCCGGCCCGGAGCCGGTCATCCACGGTATGTGCGCCAACCTTCCCGTCGTCCCCTCCGCCGAGGACGAGGTCCTCGCCGAACTGCGGCGCCGCGTCGTCCGGGAGGCGGTGGCCGCCCTGCCGGGCCGCTGCCCGCAGCTCGTGGCCGCCCTCGCCGAGGACCCGCCGCCGAGCTACCGCGAACTCTCCGCGCGGCTCGGCATGCCGCGCGGCTCGATCGGCCCCACCCGCTCCCGCTGTCTCGCCTGTCTGCGAGCCGCCCTCCACGCCGAGCGCTACCCCTGACGCCCGGCCTCCTCGCCGCGCGCACCACCCCCGGCCGGGCGACGTGACCCTCGCCACGTCGCCCGGCCGGAAGGTTGAGAGCAGCTGACACGCGGGTAGAGCGCTGGCGAACGCAGCTCTTGACGGCGGCGCGATCACTCGGATACTGAGCGTGAGCGCGCCGCCGTCGCCGTGGCCCCACCGGGCCGCGCGAACGGTGCGTTCGTGCGTCACCCCCGGCCAGGGCGGATCCCCGGCCGGGACACCTCCGGCAGGGCATCCGGTGCGACACCCTCACGTTTGCGCGCCGGGCACGACGATGGGGAGGCCCCAGCACATGGGCATGAGCGTGATCATCTCGGTGGCGGAAGCCGAGGACGCGGAGCAGATCCTCAAGCTGCAGTACCTCGGCTACCAGAGCGAGGCCGAGCTGTACGGCGACTGGACCCTGGAGCCGCTGACGCAGACCCTGGAGAGCCTGCGCGGCGAACTCACCGAGCAGTACGTCCTGGTCGCCCGACTCGGTGACGAGGTGGTCGGCACCGTCCGCGGCCGGATCGGCCCCGACGGCATCGCCCGGATAGGGCGTCTGGTCGTCCACCCCCGGATGCAGCGTCACGGCCTCGGCGGCCGCCTGCTGGAGGCCCTGGAGCGCCGCCTCGCCGCGGACGGCCGCCCGGTGACCGCCTACCGCCTGTTCACCGGCCACCGCAGCCTGGGCAACCTGCGCCTCTACGCCCGCCAGGGCTACCGGCAGACCGCCGTCGAACACGTCGACGGCGGGCCGAGCCTGGTCCACCTGGAGAAGTCCGCGGTGGCGCCGCTCGCCGCCACCGCCTGAGCCCCACGCCGTCGCGCCCGGCCGGCGCCGCCATCATCCGGACGATCCGGAGGCGGCGCCGAGGTGTATCACCGCAGCTCACGATGGTCGTCGTCCGCATTGCGGACAGCGGATCCAAATAGTTGGGACGAAATCGAACCATCTGATTTACTGGCTCACATGACTGCGACGACGAAATGGACCCCCACCGGCACGCTGCCGGCAGGTGAGCGCGCCATGTGTCGTCGAATGTGTCACCGCTGAGGGCCATCGTCCCCTCCCCGGCCACCGGCCGGGGTCCTCCCCCTCGCGCCCCGAAGCGAGACCCGGTCTGCTCCCGTCAGTGCGAGCACGCCCCGCCCGCCACGGCACCACCACGCCATCCGCCTGCCCACTCACGGGCGGGTGGTCGTCCCTGATGACTCGTAAGGGCCACGCCGTCGCGCGGCCCGGCCGCCCAGCGGCGACGATCAAGGGGTGGCAGGTCCGGATCCCCCTGGTGCGACGCCGTCCGTCCCGCCGACCGCAACCCGGTCCGGCGGCCCAACGCCGTCCACCCCCGACCCACGGAAGCAGCTGTGATCACCACCACGGACCTCACCAAGGTCTACCGCTCCCGCGGCCGCGAGGTGACCGCCCTCGCCGGCGTCGACCTGCACGTGCGCCCCGGCGAGGTCTACGGAGTCGTCGGCACCAGCGGCGCCGGCAAGTCCACCCTCATCCGCTGCGTCAACATGCTCGAACGCCCCAGCTCCGGCACCGTCACCGTGGACGGCGTCGAGCTCACCGCACTCGCCGGCGGCGAGAACCGGGCCGGCAAGGAGCTGCGCGAGGCGCGCCGCCGGATCGGCATGGTCTTCCAGCACTTCAACCTGCTCGCCTCCCGCACCGTCCAGCAGAACGTCGAGCTCCCGCTGGAGATCATCGGCCTGGACCGCACCGAGCGCCGCCGCAAGGCCGCCGAGCTGCTCGACCTGGTCGGCCTCGGTGACAAGGCCCGCAGCTACCCCGGCCAGCTCTCCGGGGGCCAGAAGCAGCGCGTCGGCATCGCCCGCGCCCTCGCCGGCGACCCCAAGGTGCTGCTCTCCGACGAGGCCACCTCGGCGCTCGACCCCGAGACCACCCGCTCGATCCTCAAGCTGCTGCGCGACCTCAACCAGCAGCTCGGCCTCACCGTCCTGCTGATCACCCACGAGATGGACGTCATCAAGTCCGTCTGCGACTCCGCCGCCCTGATGCGCGGCGGCCGGGTGGTCGAGGCCGGCGAACTCACCGACCTGCTGGCCAAGCCCGGCTCCGAGCTCGCCCGCGAACTCTTCCCGCTCAGCGAGTTCGGCACCGGCCACCCCGGCAGAACCGTGCTGGAGATCACCTTCCAGGGCGACACCTCCGCCCAGCCCTTCGTCTCCCAGCTCGCCCGCACCTACCAGATCGACATCAACATCCTCGGCGCCGCCGTCGAGACCATCGCCGGCCGCATGGTCGGCCGGATGCGGGTCGAACTGTCCGGCGGCCACCAGGACAACGTGGTGCCGATCGGCTTCCTGCGCGAGCAGGGCCTGCAGGTGGACGTGCTCGACACGGCGAACGGAGCGGTGGCATGACCTGGGACCAGATGCAGGAACTGATGTGGCCCGCCACCTGGGAGACCCTCCAGATGGTCGGCGTCGCCACCGTCGGCACCGTCCTGGTCGGCCTGCCGCTCGGCGTGCTGCTGGTGCTCACCGACAAGGGCGGGCTGCTGCAGAACCGGCCGGTCAACAAGGTGCTCGGCGCGATCGTGAACATCGTCCGCTCGGTGCCGTTCATCATCCTGATGATCGCCCTGATCTCCTTCACCCGCTGGCTGGTCGGCACCTCCATCGGCTGGGAGGCCGCGACCGTGCCGCTCACCATCGGCGCGATCCCCTTCTTCGCCCGACTGGTCGAGACCTCCGTCCGCGAGGTCGACCGCGGCCTGGTCGAGGCCCTGCAGGCGATGGGCGCCTCCACCTGGACGATCGTCCGCAAGGCACTGCTCCCCGAGTCGCTGCCCGCCCTCACCGCCTCGGTCACCACCACGATCATCACGCTGATCAGCTACTCCGCGATGGCCGGCGTGGTCGGCGGCGGGGGCCTCGGCACCCTCGCCATCAACTACGGCTACTTCCGCTTCGAGACCGCCTTCATGTGGATCATCGTCGCGGAACTGGTGATCATCGTCACCATCGTCCAGCTGCTCGGCGACTGGGCCGTGAGCCGCCTCGCCAACCGCGGCCGCACCGGCGGCCGGACCCGCCTGCTCGGCCCGCGCGGCAAGACCCCGGCCACCCCCGACGAGGACCTCGTCGCCTCCTAGACCTCCCGACGTCCGCCTCCGGACGCGGCTCCCCGTATCACGCAGAAAGGCACTTTTCGTGCGCAACGCCCTGAAGTTCACCAGCGTCCTCGCCACGGCCGGCATCGCCCTCTCGCTCGCCGCCTGCGGAAGCTCCGGCTCGTCCGGCTCCTCCGACCCGAACGCCCCGCTCACCGTGGTCGCCAGCCCCACCCCGCACGGTCAGATCCTCAAGTACGTCAAGGACAACCTCGCGGAGAAGGCCGGCCTCAAGCTCACCATCAAGGAGGTCACCGACTACGTGACCCCCAACACCGCGGTGCAGGACGGCTCGGCCGACGCGAACTACTTCCAGCACGTCCCGTACCTGGAGGACTTCAACAAGAAGCACGGCACCCAGATCGTCTCGGTCGAGGCGGTCCACCTGGAGCCGCTGGGCGTGTACTCGAAGAAGGTCAAGGCCATCGGCGACCTCAAGGACGGCGCCACCGTCGGCCTGCCCAACGACGCCACCAACGAGGGCCGCGCGCTCAAGCTGCTCGCCGACAACAACGTGATCACCCTCAAGGCCGGCGTCGGCACCGCCGCGACCCCGCAGGACATCACCGGCAACCCGAAGAACCTCAAGTGGAAGGAGCTGGAGGCCGCCCAGCTGCCCCGCTCCATCGACGACCTCGACGCCGCCGTCATCAACGGCAACTACGCCCTCGACGCGGGCCTCAAGCCCGCCGGCGACTCGCTGATCCTGGAGAAGGCCGAGGGCAACCCCTACGCCAACATCCTCGCCGTCAAGCAGGGCAAGGAGAACGACCCCCGGGTCAAGAAGCTCGCCGAGCTGCTCCACTCCGCCGAGGTCAAGAAGTACATCGACGACACCTTCAAGGGCTCCGTCATCCCGGCGTTCTGACCGGCAGCCCCACCCGGTACCGCCGACCGCACCTCCACGACCGGGCCCCCGCCGCACCTCGGCGGGGGCCCGGTCGGGCAGTATGCACCAGTGGCGCCCTGGCAGAGCGTGTTCTGACGTACCGTCGTGCGGTCCGCGCACCGCGCGACACCCGGGGCACCGGCGAGGCGTACGGTGTGTCCACGACCCGGCGAGGAGAGACGGCATGGCAGCGAGCTTCCCCGAGACCGCCATCAGCACCGAACGGCTGCTGCTGCGCCCCCTTGCGGAGGACGACGCCCCCGGCCTGGCCGCGATGATGGCCGACGAACTCGTCCTGACCTGGACCGACCTCCCCTACCCCTTCACCGAGGACTACGCCGCCGAGTTCGCCCGCACCCTCGCCCCCGCCCACCGCGCGGCCGGCCGGGGCATCGTCTTCGCCGTCACCGAACACCTCACCGAGCGCCTGGTCGGCCTGGTCGAACTGCGCAACACCGACTGGCGGCTGCGCTCCACCGAGATCGCCTACGTCACCGCCCCCTGGGCGCGCGGCGAGGGCTACGCACCGGAGGCCGTCCTCGGCACCGCGCAGTGGCTGTTCGAGGACCGCGGCTTCCTGCGCCTGGAGATGCGCACCGCCGCCGGCAACACCGCGGCCCAGCAGGTCGCCCAGAAGGTCGGCGGCATCAGCGAGGGAGTGCTGCGCAGCGCCTGGATAGTGCGCGGCGAGTCCGCCGAATCCGGCGGGACCCGCGGGCCCTGGGGGACGGGGGGGACCGGGGGGAGCGGCCGGGGCGGCGCCGGCGCGCCGTTCGGCGGTGCGAGCGAGGCCGAGAGCCGCAGCGACCTCATCCTGTGGAGCCTGCTCCCCGAGGACATGGAGAACCCGGCCGAGCCCGAGAGCGCCTGGCACGGCGACCACCGCTACGTCCTGCGCGACTGACCCGCCGCCACCGGCCAGCCGGACCTGGTGGGCCGCCATCGGGCCACCCCCCGGCCATCGGGCCACCCCCCGGCCACCGGGTCCGGCGGGCCGCGCGATGGCCGGCAGGGGAGCGGCGGCCGACCGGAGGCGGACATGTGTGCGAGAAGTCGGCGCCGAGGGGATCACACCCGGTAGCCTCTCCACCGGCGCCGTACGCGGGCGCAGCATGTCGGCGCACCGAGGCGAGGGAGAACGGCCGCAGATGGCTGACCGGATCACGGTCATCGGGTGGGACGGCACCCCGCTGACCGAGGCCGCCGGCGCGGCCCTCGCCGCGGCCACCCTGGTGGCCGGCGCCCCCTACCAACTCAGCGCCCTGCCGGTGCCCTCCGCCGCCGAGCGGATCGTCCTCGGCAACGTCCGCCTCGCGGCCCACCGGATCGCCGAACACCGCGGCGCCGCCGTCGTCGTCGCCGAGGGCGACCCGGGCTTCTTCGGCGTCGTGCGCACCCTGCGCCGCCCCGAGTACGGCCTCGAACTCGAGGTCCTGCCCGCCGTCTCCTCGGTCGCCGCCGCCTTCGCCCGCGCCGGCATGCCCTGGGAGGACGCCCACGTGGTCAGCGCCCACGGCGGACGGCTGCGCCGGGCCGCCAACATCTGCCGGGCCCACCCCAAGGTCGCCGTGCTCACCGCACCCGGCGCCGGGCCGAGCGAACTCGCCCTGATGCTGCGCGGGGTGCACCGCACCTTCGTGGTCTGCGAGGCGCTCGGCACCCCCGAGGAGGACGTCACCGTCCTCACCTCCGACCGGGTCGCCGACCACATCTGGCGCGACCCGAACGTGGTGCTGGTCATCGGCGGCAACGGCGCCGGCCCGCAGGCGGGCGCGGTGGGCGAGGCGGCCGGCTGGCTGGCCGGGCGCCCGGTCGGCTACCCCGGCCCGGACCGCGGCTGGGCGCTCCCCGGTGACGCCTACACGGGCGCCGGGCGCGCGGAGGACGCGCCCGGCGCACCGGAGGCGCTGCCCGCGCACGCGCGCGCCCTCGTGCTGGCCCGTCTGGGTGCCCGTCCGGGGGACCTCGTCTGGTCGGTCGGCGCGGGCAGCGGTGCCCTCGCCGTCGAGGCCGCCCGGTTCGGCGCGGCCGTCGTCGCGGTCGAGGCCGACCGCTCGGCCTGCGCCCGGCTGGCCGTCAACGCCCGCCGGTTCGGCGTCGAGGTGGAGACCGTCCACGGCTCCGGCCCGGAAGTGCTCGGCGGTCTCCCCGAGCCGGACGCGGCCGTCGTCGAGGCCGGCGGCACCGCGGTGGTCCGCGCCGTCCTGGCCCGCCGCCCCGAGCGGTTCGTGGCCGTGGCCCGCACCCTCGCCGAGGCGGAGGAGATCCGCCGCGCCGTCACCGAGGCCGGCTACCGGGCCGACGGCGAGTTGTTGCAGTCGACGCCGCTGCGCCCGGTCGGGCCCGACGGCGGCCTGGGGCTCGCGGCGGGGGAGCCGGGCGTGCTCCTGCTCTGGGGTGAGCAGATCGTGTGAAGACGAGGTGGCGCCGCCGATCGCCCCCGGTGGCGATTCCGAGCGCCGGCGGTGATCCAGGTCGCATCCGGACACCGATTCGAGAGGTGACGGTGCCGGGCCGGTAGTGTGGCGTCCGGGACGGCTGCGGCGTCCGGTGGCTCGCCCGATCCGGTCGGTTTGTCGCCTTTTTGACGCGGTGCAACCCGGAACGGCTCGGAGTGTGGGCAATTCGACGGGCCGCGTGCCGGACCTGGAGAATGCCGTAGGGTCCGGTGCGGTCGTTGCCGGTTGCCCCGCCTTGTCGTTGTTTCAGATGGCGTGCCGCCCCACCCGGGTGGTGCGCGGGCCGGGGTGCCGCAGCGCGCCGGAGGACTTCGGCCGCAGCGCCTCGGCGCGGCGGCCGCGTGTGGTTGAGGGGCGGGCCGGTTGCAAGGCCCGGCCCGTGCGGATGGGCGCTGCGGTCGGTGATCGCGTCGCCAAGGGCGCGGCAGCGGCCTGGAAGGAGCTTTGACATGACCGATGGCGGCCACGTCCCGAACGAGGGACTGCCGGAGCACCTGCTCGCCGGGTCCGACCCACTCGGCGGCCCGGAGGGCGTCGCGACTGTCGCACCCGTGCAGGGCATCGCACCCGTTCACGGTGTCGCGATGGACGGCGGACCGATCCCGAACCCCGCGGCGCCGGGGAACGGACTGCCCGGCGCAGCGCCCCAGGGCATCGGCATGGTTCCCTCGCAGGGCCTCGCCGGCCAGCCGCAGCCGTTCGGCGCGCCCGGCTACGGCGTCCCGGCTGCCGGCGCGTCGCTTCCGGGGGGCCCCGGCGAGGGCTGGGGAACCGACCCGGGCGCCCCGCGCCCCGCGTTCCACTTCCTCGACCAGCCGGACCAGCCGGACCTGCTCGACGACGAGGACGACGTGCTGCTGATGCCCGGCCCGCAGGGCTCCTGGGGCGAGCCGCCGGTGGCCGGTCCCGGCGAGCAGGGCGCCGACCAGCAGGGCGCTCCCGGCACGCCGGTCGAGCCGTCCTGGCCGCCGCTGGAGCCGCCGCTGCTCGGCGTCGCCGACCCGGCCGTCCAGCAGGTCCAGCCGCAGCCGGTGCCGCTCCACGGCCAGGCCCTCCAGGCCCCGCTCGCGCCGCAGGGCCAGCAGCAGGGTCAGCAGCAGGGCCAGCCGCAGGGCCAGGAGTCGTTGACGGCGGCTCAGCAGCCCCGCCGGCCGCTGCACGCCGGTCCGCCGATCCCGGACCCGTCGCTGATGACCGGCCACGTCCCGGTGCGTTCGCTCGCCGACCGCGGCCCGTCGCAGGGCGGCACCCCCGCCCACGGGATCCCGATCGTCGTCGCGCAGCCGGAGCCGCAGGCCGCCACTCCCGTGCAGGCCCAGCCGGTTCAGCAGGCCCCGGCCCAGCAGCCGCAGGGCGTTCAGCCGGTCCAGCAGGCCCCGCAGCCCGTCGAGGCCCTCCCGGTCGCGCAGGCCGTGGACGCGCAGGCACCGGCCGGTCCGGCCGCCGACGCCGCGGTGGCCGCCGAGTCGCTCGCCGCCGTGCCGGCCGCGGACACCGGTGCGCAGGCCGGTGCGGAGCCCGCTGCGGCATCCGTCGCCGAGCAGACCGTCGAGCCGATCGCCGAGCAGGCGGAGCCCGTGGTGGTCGACATCCAGGCGCCCGCCGCCGAGCAGCCCGCCGAGGTTCAGGCGCCCGCCGACCCATCGGTGGCCGGCCTTCCCGCGGTCGAGCAGAGCGCTCCCCAGCCGGGCGCCGAGGAGCAGGCCGCCGTCCAGCCCGCGCAGCAGCAGCCGGCCGCCCAGACCGGCCAGCCGCGCCGGATCTCCGCCTTCCTCGCCGCTCCCACCCCGCACGGCCTCCCGCAGGTCGAGGGGACGGAGCCGGTGACCGCGGTCGCCGAGGCGGAGGCCGAGCAGTCCGTCCCCATAGCGGCCGCCGAGCAGGCCCAGGCTCCCGTCGCCGAGCCGGTGCAGGAGAGCGCACCGGAGCAGCCCGCCGACGAGGCGACGCAGGCCGCCCAGGCCCCGGACGCCGAGCAGGCCCAGGTCGTCGCCGAGGTCCAGGCCCCTGCCGAGGCCGAGGCCCGGCCCGAGAGCTTCGTCGAGGCCACGGCCGAGACCGCCGTCGGTACCGGCGAGATGCCCTCCGGCCAGGCCGTCGCCGTCGCGGCGGCCGAGCAGCCGCGGGAGGCCCCGGCGGAGGCCGAGGTCGTTGCCGTCGAGGTCGCTGCCGTCGAGACCGGTGGCGCCGCCGAGACCGCTGCCGCCGAACCCGCCGGAGCCGACGGCGAGGTGCCGGACGCCGTCGAGGCCGCCGCCGTCGACGCTCCCGAGGCCCCCGAGGCCCCTGCGGAGCAGCCCGCCGCCGAGGCCGACGCCCGGTCCGAGGAGGGCCAGGCCACCACCGCCGAGGCCGTCACTCCCGAGGCCCTCACCGCCGAAGCCACGGACGCCGTCGAGACCGCCGCCGAGGCCGTCGAGTCCGCCACGGAGGGGTCCGCAACGGAGGGGTCCGCCACCGAGGAGCCCAGCGCCGAGGAGCCCACCGCGGAGGAGCCCGAGGCGGAGCCCGCCGAGCCGCGCGGCCCGGCCGCCCCCGGCTACGAGGACGCCGGCCGCGAGGCCGTCCACCAGGTCATCCGCGAGCGCCGCGACATCCGCAACGGCTTCCGCCCGGACCCGATCCCGCACGAGGTGCTGATCCGCGTCCTGGAGGCCGCCCACACCGCGCCCAGCGTCGGCTACTCCCAGCCCTGGGACTTCGTCGTCATCCGCTCGGCCAAGACCCGCCGCAAGATGCACGAACTGGCCGAGCGCCAGCGCGAGGCCTACGCGGACTCGCTCCCCAAGGGCCGGGCCAAGCAGTTCAAGGAAATCAAGATCGAGGCCATCCTCGAAACGCCCGTCAACATCGTGGTCACCGCCGACCGCACCCGCGGCGGCCGCCACACCCTGGGCCGGCACACCCAGCCCCAGATGGCGCCCTACTCGGCCGCCCTCGCCGTCGAGAACCTCTGGCTGGCCGCCCGCGCCGAGGGCCTCGGCGTCGGCTGGGTGAGCTTCTTCGACGAGGACGAGATGGTCCGCGAGCTCGGCCTGCCCGAGCACCTGGAGGTCGTCGCCTACCTCTGCGTCGGCTACGTCGACGCCTTCCCGGACGAGCCCGAGCTCCAGCAGCAGGGCTGGGCCAAGAAGCGCCCGCTCTCCTGGGTCGTCCACGAGGAGCAGTACGGCAACCGCGCGCTGCCCGGCGAGGAGCCGCACAGCCTGCTCGCCGAGACCCTGCGCGGCATCCGCCCGCTCGACGCCAAGGCACTCGGCGAGGCCTGGGACCGGCAGAAGCGGATGACCAAGCCGGCCGGCTCGCTCGGCATGCTGGAGATCATCTCGGCGCAGCTGTCCGGGCTCTCCCGCAAGTGCCCGCCGCCCATCCCGGAGCCCGCCTGCGTGGCGATCTTCGCCGGCGACCACGGCGTCCACGCCCAGGGCGTCAGCCCCTGGCCGCAGGAGGTCACCGCCCAGATGGTCGGCAACTTCCTGGCCGGCGGAGCGGTGGTCAACGCCTTCGCCAAGCAGATCGGCACCGAGGTCTGCGTGGTCGACGTCGGCGTCGCCGCCGAGCTGCCCGACGCGATCCAGCAGGGCCGGACCACCGGCCTGCTGCCGCGCAAGGTGAGGCCCGGCACCGGTGACATGACCCAGGGCCCGGCGATGACCCGCGAGGAGGCCCTCAAGGCCGTCGAGATCGGCATCGAGACCGCCCGCGACCTGGTCGCCGCCGGCAACAAGGCCCTGGTCACCGGCGACATGGGCATCGCCAACACCACCGCCTCCGCCGCCCTGATCTCGGTCTTCACCGGACTGGACCCGGCCGAGGTCACCGGCCGCGGCACCGGCATCGACGACGCGACCCACGCCCGCAAGGTCGAGGTCATCCGCGCCGCGCTCACCCTGCACCAGCCGGACCCGGCCGACCCGATCGGCGTCCTCGCCGCCGTCGGCGGCCTGGAGCACGCCGCCATCGCCGGCTTCCTGCTCGGCGCGGCCTCGCTGCGCACCCCGGTCATCCTGGACGGCGTCATCGCGGGTTCGGCCGCGCTGGCCGCCAAGGCGATCGCCCCCGAGGTGCTCGCCGCCTGCATCGCCGGCCACCGCTCCGCCGAGCCCGGCCACCAGGCCGCGCTGGCCAAGCTCGGCCTGCGTCCGCTGATCGACCTCGACCTGCGGCTCGGTGAGGGCACCGGCGCCCTGCTGGCCCTGCCGCTGGTGCAGAGTGCGGCCCGGGCGATGCACGATGTAGCCACGTTCGACTCCGCCGGGGTCACCGAGAAGGCCTGACGACCGCCCGCACCGCTCCGTGCACCGGCCCGAGGGCGCGCCGGCGCGCGGAGCGGTGCCGCGCCGTACCCCCACACCGCACCCTCACGCTGATCCAGGAGCTCCGCCCATGACCGCGCCCAACCCGCACCCCGGCACCGAGGGCCGGACCCCGTACCCGGTCGGCCTGCTGCTCGCCGGCCGCCGCGTCGTCGTGGTCGGCGGCGGCCACGTCGCCCAGCGCCGGCTCCCCGCGCTGATCGCCACCGGCGCGGACCTGCACCTGATATCGCCCACCACGACCCCCGCCGTCCAGGCCATGGCCGACGCCGGCGAGTTCACCTGGCACGAGCGCCGCTACCAGGACGGCGACCTCGCCGACACCTGGTACGCGCTGGTCGCCACCGACGACCCGGCGGTCAACGCCGCGGTCAGCGCGGAGGCGGAGCGCGAGCGGGTGTTCTGCGCCCGCAGCGACGACGCGGCCGCCGCCACCGCCTGGACCCCGGCCAGCGGCCGCGACGCGGGCGCCACCGTGGCCGTCCTCACCGGTGACCCGCGGCACTCCGCCGCCCTGCGCGACGCCATCGTGGACGGTCTGCGGGACGGCTCGCTGGCCACCCGCCAGTACCGCTCGCACGGCGTCGGGGGCGCCTCCCGGGTGCCGGGCACGGGGAGCGTCGCCCTGGTCGGCGGCGGTCCGGGCGACCCGGACCTGATCACCGTGCGCGGCCGCCGGCTGCTCGCCGACGCCGACGTGGTGGTGGCCGACCGGCTCGCCCCGCGCGAGCTGCTCGCCGAGCTGCCCGAGCACGTCGAGGTGATCGACGCGTCCAAGATCCCGTACGGGCGGTTCATGGCCCAGGAGGCGATCAACCGGACGCTCATCGAGCACGCCAAGGCGGGCAAGTTCGTGGTCCGGCTCAAGGGCGGCGACCCGTACGTGTTCGGGCGGGGCGGCGAGGAGCTGCTGGCCTGCGCGGAGGCCGGGCTGCCGGTCACCGTGGTTCCGGGGATCTCCAGCTCGATCAGCGTCCCGGCGGCGGTCGGCGTGCCGGTCACCCACCGCGGCATGACGCACGAGTTCACCGTGATCTCGGGGCACGTCGGCCCGGCCGACGAGCGCTCGCTGACCAACTGGGAGGCGGTCGCACGGATGACCGGCACCCTGGTGCTGTTGATGGCCGTCGACAAGATCGGCGCCATCGCCGAGAAGCTGATCGAGTGCGGCCGCCCGGCCGACACCCCGGTGGCCGTCGTCCAGGAGGGCACCACCGCGGCCCAGCGCCGGGTGGACGCCACCCTCGCCACGGTCGCGGCCACCGTCGAGGCCGAGCAGATCAAGCCCCCCGCCGTGATCGTCATCGGCGACGTGGTCAACGTCCTCGCCCCCGCCCTCCACGCCTGATCCACGGCCGATCCGCGCCTGATCCACCCTTGCACCACCCCCGAGCCACCGTTGCCGTGTGCACCCCGGCTCGCCCCGCTGTTTGCAAAGTGCTGCCTTTGCAAACAGCGAGGAGTGGGGGGTGGGGGCCCCCGCAAACACCCACACCCCCCCCCCCCCCCCCCCCCGCCCCCCCCCCCCCCCCCCCCGCGACAACAA
>NZ_JBHVWC010000030.1:40012-47151 GCF_042882445.1 Kitasatospora sp. NPDC058218
TCTTTAACACCCCACCCCACCCCCCGCCCCCTTGTGTTGGGGTGACCCCCCGCGGCCCCCGGTTTTTTTTTTTTTTGTTTTTTTTTTTTTTTTTTTTTTTTGGTCCCGGCCCCCCCCCCCCCCCCCACTCCGCCCCGCCACGCCCGCCACCGCACCCCCCACGCCCGCCCCGCGTCACTCCAGCGGCTGCTCCGTCCAGATCACCTTGCCGCTGGCCGTGTAACGCGTGCCCCAGCGGTCCGCGAACTGCGCGACCAGGAAGAGCCCGCGCCCGCCCTCGTCCGTCGTGGCCGCGTACTTCAGGTGCGGCGAGGTACTGCTGGCGTCGGACACCTCGCAGATCAGCGCCCGGTCGCGGAGCAGCCGGACCCGGATCGGCCCCCGCCCGTACCGGATCGCATTGGTCACCAGCTCGCTCAGGATCAGCTCGGTGACGAACGCCGCCTCGTCCAGCCCCCACTGCTCCAGCCGCTCCGCCACCGCCGCCCGCACCTCGCCCACCGCGGCCGGATCGGAGGGCACGTCCCACTCCGCCACCTGGTCGGGCGCCAGCACCCGGGTCTGCGCCACCAGCAGCGCGATGTCGTCCTGCGGCCGTGCCGGGAGCATCGCGCCCAGCACGTCCGCGCAGGTCTGCTCGGGCGTCCGGGGCGGTCCGGCGAGCGAGGCCCGCAGCATCTCCAGTCCCTCGTCGATGTCCCGCTCGCGGTCCTCGACCAGCCCGTCGGTGTACAGCACCAGTCGGCTGCCCTCCGCCACGTCCAGCTCGGTGGTCGTGAACGGCAGCACCCCCAGCCCCAAGGGCGGCCCGGTCGGCAGCTCCGGGAACTCCACCCGTCCGTCCGGACCGACCAGGGCCGGCGGCGGGTGCCCCGCACTGGCCAGCGTGCAGCGCCGCGACACCGGGTCGTAGATCGCGTACAGGCAGGTCGCGCCGGTGACCGCCGCCGAACCACCGGTCGCCGACTCCTCCTGGTCGATCCGGTTCACCAGCTCGTCCAGGTGCCCGAGCAGCTCGTCCGGCGGCAGGTCGAGCGTCGAGAAGTTGTGGATCGCCGTCCGCAGCCGGCCCATCGTCGCCGCCGCGTGCAGCCCGTGCCCCACCACGTCCCCGACCACCAGTGCGACTCGCGCGCCCGGCAGCGGGATCAGGTCGAACCAGTCCCCGCCCACCCCCGCCTGGGCCGGCAGGTACCGGTGCGCGACGTCCAGCGCGTTCTGCGCGGGCAGGCTGCGAGGCAGCAGGCTGTGCTGCAGCGTCACCGCCATCGCGTGCTCGCGGGTGTAGCGGCGCGCGTTGTCGATGCAGACCGCGGCGTGCGAGACCAGCTCCTCGGCCAGCGCCAGGTCCTCCTCGTCGAACGGCTCCGCCCGGTCCGCCCGCCAGAACCGCGCCACCCCCAGCAGCACCCCGCGCGCCCGCAGCGGCACCCGGACCAGGGAGTGCACCCCGTACTCCAGTGCCTGTACCGACCGCTCCGGGTCCTGCGCCCGCCAGGCCTCCGCTTCCGCCAGCCGCGGCTCCAAGCCGGGCAGTCCGGTGTCCAGCGCCCCCGCCAGCGGTGTCGACGGCACGACCTCCACCACCGTGCCCACCGCGTAGAACGGCGAGTCGTCCCGGACGCCGCTGAACGCCGCCCGCCGCATCCGCCCGAGCGCCTGCCCCTGCGGCGGCTCGTCACCCTCCAGCACCTCCTCGGCCAGATCGACGCTGACGAAGTCCGCGAACCGCGGCACCGCCACCTGCGCCAGCTCCTGGGCCGTCCGCGTCACGTCGAGCGAGCTGCCCACCGTCACCCCGGCGTCGTACAGCAGCCGCAGCCGCCGCTGCGCCACCTCGGCCCGCCCGGACAGCGCCAGCAGCTCGGTGGAGTCACGCAGGGTGGCGACGCAGCCCGGCGGACCGCCGTCGCGGTCGGTCAGCCGGACGTTCACGGCCAGCAGCAGCTCACCGGCCAGTACCACCTCGTCGGTGACCGGCCGGTTGGCGGTGAGCAACTCCTCGGGCGCCCGGTCCAGGCCCAGCTCGGTCACCAGCCGCCCCTCGGCGTCGGCGGGCAGGTCCAGCAGCCGGCGCGCCTCGTCGTTGCAGAGCAGCAGCCGCCCGTCGCCGGCGACGATCAGCACACCCTCGCGCACGGCGTGCAGCACCGCCGCGTGGTGCTCGTACATCCGCGTCATCTCGGCGGGGCCCAGCCCGTGGGTCTGGCGCCGCAGCCGCCGGCTGACCAGCGCCGTCCCGCAGGTGGCCAGCCCCAGGGCGACCGCCGCGGCGCCGAGCACCACGGGCAGCTGCCGCTCGCTCGCGCTGCTGATGTTGGCGATCGTGACCCCCGCCGAGACCGCGCCGACCACCGAGTCGTCCGGTGCGCGGACCGGCACGATCGCCTGGACCAGTGGTCCGATCGTGCCGTTGACCTGCTCGGTCACCACCTGCCCCTGCAGTGCGGGCTCGTAGTTGCCGACGAACTTCTGGCCGATCCGGGCCGGATTGGGGTGGGTGTAGCGGATGCCGTCGGTGTTGAGGACGACGATGAAGTCCACGCCCGCGTTGAGCGCTGCGGCCTGCGCCTTCGGCTGGAGGATCGCGGTCGGGTCGGGGGAGCGCAGCGCCTCGACGATGCCCGGCGAGTTGGCGAAGGTCTGCGCGACCGCCACCGACCGGTTGGTCGCCTCGTGCCGGGCGTCGTTGCGGGACTGCACCACCAGCGCGATCACGGCGGCGGCGACCAGCAGCAGCACCACCAGCACCTGCAGCGCGAAGACCTGCCCGGCCACCGACCGGCGCCGCACCGGCCTCGGCCGAGCGCCATTCGGCTGCTGTTGCCGACCGTGTGGGCGCCCACCGGAGGAGCCGGCGGTACCAGCGGCACGGGAGGAGATGGCGGAACCGGAAGTGCCATCGGCCGACGGAGCCCATGATCGGCCCGGAAAACGGGCCATACGTCATATTTGCACTCCATAGACCTACAGGCCAAGGCCAGGCACATCCATCCCTGGGCCGTTTGGCCTTCTCCACTCCGGCTTGGCAAGATCGCAGGGTGTCCGAACCCAGCACCATCACCGACCCCGCCGACCCGCGCCTAGGCGACTACACCGGTCTGACCGACGTCGAACTGCGTCGCCGCCGCGAGCCCGCCGAGGGCCTGTTCATCGCCGAGGGCGAGAAGGTCATCCGCCGGGCCCTCGCCGCCGGCTACCGGATGCGGTCGATGCTGCTGACGGCCAAGTGGCTGGACGTGATGGCGGACGTGATCGCCGGGACCGACGCCCCCGTCCACGTGGTCGAGCCCGGGCTGGCCGAGGCGGTCACCGGCTACCACGTCCACCGCGGCGCGCTCGCCTCGATGGAGCGCCGGCCGCTGCCGGACGCCGCCGAACTGCTGGCCGGAGCCCGCCGGGTGGCCGTGCTGGAGGGGCTGGTCGACCACACCAACCTGGGCGCGATCTTCCGCAGCGCGGCCGCGCTCGGCATGGACGCCGTGCTGCTCTCGCCCGACTGCGCGGATCCGCTGTACCGGCGCGCCGTCAAGGTCTCCATGGGCGCCGTCTTCGCCGTCCCCTACGCGCGACTGGAGCCGTGGCCGGCCGCGCTGGACACCGTGCGCGCCGCCGGCTTCAGCCTGCTCGCCCTCACCCCCGCCGAGGACGCCGTCGAGCTGGCGGCCCTGGCCCCGCACCGCCTCCCCAAGGCGGCCCTGATGCTCGGCGCCGAGGGTGACGGCCTCACCGGCCGGGCCCTCGCGGCCGCCGACCACCCCGTCCGCATCCCGATGGCGCACGGCATCGACTCCCTCAACGTGGGCGCCGCCGCGGCCGTGGCCTTCTACGCCGTCACCGCCACGGCCTGACGCGCACCCGTCCGCCCCGGCGCCCGGCCGGGGAACTCGTGAGCGGGGAGTGGGAAGTCGGACCGGCCGACTTCCGGTGCACGCGCGGCACGGGCGGCCCGACGCGGCCCGACGCGGCCCGGGGCCGGACGGCCGGGTGCCCGAGGGTCAGCCCGCCGGGGCCGTCGGCGGGGCGGGCGCGGCGGCGGGCGGCGGCGTGACGGTCAGGGTGGGGGCGCCGGGCCAGGACTCCTCGATGGTCCCGTCCGACCGCACCGTGTAGCGGGTGGAGGCCACCGCGCCGGTCTGGGAGGCCCGCTCCTCGCGGACCAGCGCGCCGTTGTCGAGCCGCCAGGTGGCCGTCGCCTGCGGATCGGCGGCCGACGAGCGGGAGGCCAGCGCCACGGGCGCGTCGCCGTTGAAGGTGAACAGCTGGACCAGGTCGGCCGGCACCGAGCCCTCCGCCCGGCGCAGCACCACCAGGGCCGCCGGCCCGCCCTTGTAGCGGGCCGGGAGGACGGTGCTGAGCGCCACCTGCGGGCCCGCCCCCGCCGAGCGCCCGTCGCGCAGCGCGATCGCCGGGCCGCCCGCCGGATCGGGGTAGCTGCGGTTGGGCCAGTCCACCACCGGCCCGGCGCCCTGGGGCGGCGCCAGCGCGCCGTCACCCGCCGCCGCACTGCCGTGCGCCGCCGCGGCGGCCGCGGCCGCCAACGGTGTCGCGGACTGGGCCGCGCCGTCGGCCGAGAGCCCGGCTCCCGGTGCGGCGGAGCTCGGCTGTTGGGAGGGCGCGGCGCTGACCGCCACCCCGGCACCGCGGGTCGGGCCGAGGCTCTGGTCGTCCCGGTTCTCGCACCCCTGGGCCGCCGCGATCGCCAGTGCCACACCGACCGTCACGGTGACGAAGACGATCAGCCGCTGGCGCAGCAGCCGCTGCCGGGCGGTACCGGGGCGGCCGGGGACGGGCGTGTGCTGCCGGTCGCCGGCCCGTCCGCGCGGCCGGTCCGGCCGCGGCTCGCGCTCGCGGGGACCGGCCGGCCCGCCGGGCCCGCCGGTCCGCCCCGGCGGCGGGGTCTGCTGGCGTTCGCGCAGCGGCCGGGTGGTGTGGGTCGCCTCGGGCCGCGGCATGGGCGCGGTGGCCGCCTGTCCGGGTCTGCCCTGCGGCCGCCGCTGGGCGGCGGTGCCGGGGTGGGCTCCCGGGTGGGCCCCCGGGTGCGCGGCGGGGTGTTGGCCGGCCGGGCGGCTCGCCGCCGCGGCCCGGGCGCGCGAGGCGCCCGCCGGGTCGGGTGCCCGCCCCGGCGCGGGTACGCCGCGCGCGGCGGCGGCCGCCTGCCCCGGGGTCGGGGCCGGGCCGTGCCCGGGGGTGCTCGGCCGGGCTCCGGCGGCGGCTGCGCGGCCGGCGGCCCCGCGGCCGGGCCGCTCCGCCGTCGGGCCGTCGGTGGTGCCGCGCGCCGCCAGCTCGCTCAGCCGCTCGTGCAGGGCGGCCGCACCGGGCCGCTCGGCGGGCTCCTTCGCCAGGCAGGCCCGGATCAGCGGTGCCAGCTGCGGCGGTACGGCCGACAGGTCGGGCTCCTCGTGCACGACCCGGTACAGCATCACTTCGGAGGAGGCGCCCGAACCGAACGGGGTGTCCCCGGTGAGCGCGTACGCGAGCGTCGCCCCGAACGCGAAGACGTCCGTCGCGGGCGTCACGGCGGCGCCGCGGACCTGCTCGGGCGCGAGGAAGCCGGGGGAGCCGACCGCCGTGCCGACGTGGGTGAGCGTGCTGGCCCCGCGGGACCAGGCGATCCCGAAGTCGATGATCCGCGGCCCGCGGGGCGAGAGCAGGATGTTGGAGGGCTTGAGGTCGCGGTGGACGACCCCGGCCTCGTGCACCTTGACCAGTCCGTCGGCCAGCGCCGCGCCGATCCTGGCGGCCTCCGGCCAGCCGAGCGGGCCGCCGTCGCCGACCCGCTTGTAGAGCGAGGGCCCGGGGACGTACGCGGTGGCCAGCCAAGGGCGTTCGGTCTCGATGTCGGAGCCGACCACCCGTGCCGTGCAGCCGCCCCGGATCCTGGAGGCGGCGGCGATCTCACGGGCGAAGCGGGTCCGGAACTCCATGTCCTCGGCCAGCTCCGCGCGGATCAGCTTGAGCGCCACCCGCTGCCCGCGCCGGTCCGAGCCGAGGTAGACGACGCCCATGCCGCCGGCTCCGAGCCGTCGGTGCAGCCGGTACGGCCCGACGATGCGGGGGTCCTCACGCCTCAGCCGCATCATCGCCATCATCGTTCCCCGTCAGCCTGTGGATGAGGCCCCGTCGGTGTGGGGCATCGTCAGTTCCTGTCGGGCACAGCTTACGGACTGCCTGCTGCGGTGTGCTGATACGCAACACCTGAACCCTCCGTGCGATTGTCCGATCTTGCACTGACAGTCACGCGCGGGGCGGCGAATCGCTTCTCGGGGTCGGCTCTCAGGGTTCCCCCGGGGGTGCGGCGCAGGGCGTCTCCCCCTGCGGTAGTACTCCTCAAGTCGGAGCGTCATCCTCGGGGATGCCCGGAGAACAGTACGACGGCATGACGTCCGACCACCCCCTCGGGCCATAGCGTTGTGCTCAGCGGTGGACGGGGCACTCGTCCCCCGAGGTAAGCCGTCCACCGCGTCCACTTCGGCCCACCGGTCGGCACGAGCAGCGCACGATCCAAGCAGCGCAGGAATCAGGAGTGAGGGCATGGCACCGCAGCTCACGGGATCCCCCCGCCGCCGTCGGCCGGCCTTCACCCAGCGCCAGGCCGCGGAGCCGACGAGGCACCCGGCGGTGGCGCTGGCCATCGCCCTGCCCTGCGCCGTGCTGCTAGTCATGCTCTTCGGAGGCTGGGAGCAGATGGCGAGCCAGGCCCAGGCCGTCGCCGATCTGATCAAACACTGACCGATGGACCTGTGAATCCCGGCCGGGCACCAGCCCCGGCCGGCCACTGAACGGGCACTGATCCCCTGGGGACGGGGAGTCGGTGCCGCCGGGGAAGGCCGTGCCCGCGATGACACGCGGACGGGCGTGAGCGGTGCACAGAGCACCCCGGCAGGCGGAGATGCCGCGTATGGACGTCGGTGAGGGCGTCCGTACGCGGCTCTTCTTCTCCCGAGACTTCCCCCGAGACGTTCCCGGCGCGGCCCGCACCCCCACGGCCCCCGGCGCGGACACCCCGGAGCACGCAAAAGGGCCGGGCCGGTGATCCTCGCGGATAACCGGCCCGGCCCTTACTGTGCGCGATACTGGGATTGAACCAGTGACCCCTACCGTGTCAAGGTAGTGCTCTCCCGCTGAGCTAATCGCGC
>NZ_JBHVWC010000030.1:47251-104881 GCF_042882445.1 Kitasatospora sp. NPDC058218
GTGCGCGATACTGGGATTGAACCAGTGACCCCTACCGTGTCAAGGTAGTGCTCTCCCGCTGAGCTAATCGCGCGGGGAGGTCGCCCGGTCGAAACCGGTCGTACCTCTTGGAGGTGGAGACGGGATTTGAACCCGTGTAGACGGCTTTGCAGGCCGTTGCCTCGCCTCTCGGCCACTCCACCAGGCAACACTCGAAGAACGATCTTACACTGTTCTCCATCGAGCGGACGACGAGATTCGAACTCGCGACCCTCACCTTGGCAAGGTGATGCTCTACCAACTGAGCCACGTCCGCCTGTCTCCCGGGGGCTTCACCGGTTTTCCCGGCTGCGCTCCCTGGCGACGTGTTGAACTCTAGCGGATTCCCGGGCCAGCTAAAAATCCGTTCCCGCAGCGTGCCGCGGGGGTGCCCCCGGGGCGCCGTCCCGTCCACCGTCGCGCGGCGCCCGCGCCCCCACCTGCGGCGCACCCGATCGTCAGCCGCGGGCCACCCGGCGCACACCCGCGTGACGCCCGCACCTGCTCACGCCCTCTTCGGCGGCCCGACCCCCGTTCGCGCCCCCGACCTACACTTCAGGCACCGCAGCCCAGCCACCCCGCGCAGGAGAACCGTGTCCGGCCACCCCGTCCCCCACAGCCCGCTCGCCCGCTTCGGCGGCCGCCTCGCCACCGGGCTGCGCGACGTCACCTCGGACCCGGCCGCGCTCGACTCCGCCGGCTTCTGGGCCGTCGCTCACGACTTCGAGGGCCGGCTCACCTGCGCCCGGTTCGACGACGTCCGCCCCGCCCCCGCGCCCCCGTCCGGCGCCGGCTGGCTCGGCCCGGCCGCCGGCAGCTGGCACAGCTCGCTGGACCGCGCCGCCTACGAGGCGGGCGTCCGCCGCATCCGCGACCACATCGCGGCCGGCGAGGTCTACCAGGCCAACCTCTGCCGGGTCCTGTCCGCACCGCTGCCCGACCCGGCCCGGACCGACGTCGACGCCCTCACCGGTCTGCTCGCGCACGGCAACCCCGCCCCCTACGCGGGCACGATCCGGCTGCCCGGGCACGGCGTCGAGATCGCGACCGCCTCGCCCGAGCTCTACCTGCGCCGCGACGGCCGCACCGTCTCCTCGGGCCCGATCAAGGGCACCGGCCGCACCGAGGCCGATCTGCTGGAGAAGGACCACGCCGAGAACGTGATGATCGTCGACCTGGTCCGCAACGACCTCGGCCGGGTCTGCGGGACCGGCACCGTCACCGTTCCCGACCTCTGCGTCGTCGAGAAGCACCCCGGCCTGGTCCACCTGGTCTCCACCGTCCAGGGCACCCTGCGCGCGGACGCCGGCTGGCCGGAGCTCCTCGACGCGACCTTCCCGCCCGGCTCCGTCACCGGCGCCCCCAAGTCCAGCGCGCTGCGGATCATCGAGGCCCTGGAGACCGCCCCGCGCGGCCCCTACTGCGGTGCCGTCGGCTGGGTCGACGCCGACCGCGGCGAGGGCGAACTCGCCGTCGGCATCCGCACGTTCTGGATCGACCGGACCGACCCCGGCGCACCCGTCCTGCGCTTCGGCACCGGCGCGGGCATCACCTGGGGCTCCGACCCGGCGCGCGAGTGGGCGGAAACCGAACTGAAGGCCGCCCGCCTGGTCGCGATAGCGTCGGGCACCGTCACCGACTGAAGCGGGACGAACACCCCGGGCGGCCATCGACCCGGGCCCACCGCACCACACGACCGTCCTGAGGAGCAGCCTCGATGCAGCACCCCACCAAGAGCTGGGTCAACGGCTCACTCGTCGACTCCGCCGACGCCGCCCTGTCCGTCCTCGACCACGGCCTCACCACGGGCGACGGGGTCTTCGAGACGATGAAGGCCGTCGACGGCCGGGCCTTCGCCGTCACCCGCCACCTCGACCGGCTCACCCGCTCCGCCCGCGGCCTCGGCCTGCCCGACCCCGACCACGACCTGGTCCGCGAGGCCTGCGCCCAGGTCCTGGCCGCCAATCCGATGCCGCTCGGCCGCCTGCGCCTCACCTACACCGGCGGCCTCTCCCCGCTCGGCTCCGAGCGCGGCAACGAGACCCCCACCCTGGTCGTCTCCCTCGGCAGGGCCGCCCACCGCCCCGACACCACCGCCGCCGCCACCGTCCCGTGGCGCCGCAACGAGCACAGCGCCGTCGCCGGCCTCAAGACCACCTCGTACGCCGAGAACGTCGTCGCGCTCGCCGCCGCCCACCGCGTCGACGCCTCCGAGGCACTGCTCGCCAACACCGCCGGACTGCTCTGCGAGGGCACCGGCTCCAACGTCTTCGTCGTCCTCGGCGGCCGCCTGCTGACCCCCACCCTCGCCTCCGGCTGCCTGGCCGGCATCACCCGGCAACTCGTCATCGACTGGTGCGGTGCCGAGGAGACGGACCTGCCGCTGGGCGTGCTCCGGGAGGCCGACGAGATCTTCCTGACCTCCACCCTGCGCGACGTCCAGGCCGTCACCCGGGTCGACGACCGCGAGCTCGGCGGTCCGGGCCCCGTCACCGCCAAGGCGATGGCCGTCTTCACCGAGCGCAGCGGCGACGATCTCGACCCCTGATCCCCACAGCGCGAGCCCCGGACTCCTCGTGGGCCCCCGGCGGATAGAACACCCGGACGGCGGGGAAGGGAGCACGACATGACCACCACGCTGCGCCCCGAGGGGCCGGAGTCACCCGCCGCAGGCGGCCGCACCAGACGCTGGCAGATCTGCGCCAACGGCCGCCCGGTCGGCGCACTGCGTACCACGGCCGTTTCGCGCGGCAGCCAACTCTGGGGTGAGATATCGGAGTTGGAGGTCCACGAGGGGCACGGCCGGGGGCGCGGCACCTTCGGCGCGCTGGCCGCGGAGGAGGTGCTCCGCGGCTGGGGCTGCACCAGGGTCGACGCCGACATCCCCGAGGCAGCGCCGGTCGCCCGCGCCCTCGCCGTCACCCTCGGCTACACCGAGCGGATGCGGAACATGGCCAAGCGCCTCGCCGCCCCGCCCGCACTGCCGGTCGGCGTCGCCGCGCGCCGGATCGACGCCGAGGACTTCCCCGGGTGGCTCGCCGCCGCCAAGGAGGGCTATCTGTCCGACCTGGTCTCCTCCGGCCTCGGGGCGGAGCAGGCCCGTGCGAAGTCGGACGCCGACCACCTGTCCCTGCTGCCACAGGGCGCGGACAGCCCCGGGGTGGCCCTGCGCCGGCTGTACGCGGCCGGGCCGGACCCGCTGGGCTCGCTCTGGCTGGCCCTGCGGGTCCGGGACCTGCCCGACGGCGCCCCGCTCGCCTGGGTGATGGTGGTCGAGGTGGCCGAGGCCCATCGGGGCGCCGGCCACGGCCGCTCGCTGATGCTGCTCGCCGAACGCGAATGCCTGGCCGCCGGAGTGCGCGACCTCGGGCTCAACGTGTTCGCCGGAAACGGGGTCGCGATCCGGCTCTACGAGTCGCTCGGCTACCGGATCACCAACCGGGTCTACGGCAAGCCGCTGATCTGACCGACCGTCAGGAGGCCTTCGCCGCCTCGACGGCGGCGACGATCCGGGCCCGCAGGCCGTCCTGGCTCTGCCCGCCGTCCAGTCGCTGCCCACCGACCACGTACGTCGGGGTGCCCTGCACCCCGATCGCCTTCCCCTCGGCCTGGTCGGCGTCCACGATCAGCGTGTGCCGGCCGTCGACCAGCGCGGTGTCGACCTCCTCGGCGTCCACTCCCACCGCGCGGGCGACCTCCAACAGCACCTCCTCGCCGCGAGCGGCCAGGTCGTCGACCCGCTCCAGCAGCGCCTCCACGTACGGCCACCCCAGGCCCTGGGCGAACGCCTCCTCGGCGGCCTGCGCCGCGGCGTACGCGTGCTTGTGCTTCTCCAGCGGGAAGTGCCGCAGCTCGACGACGAGCGCGTCACCGTACTGCTCGCGCAGCGCCCGTACGTCGTCCAGGGCCGTACGGCAGTCCGGGCACTGGAGCTCGCACCAGAACTCAACACGGGGGAGGGAACCTTCGATCATGCTCCCAGTGTTCCACTAGTGGGCACCGCGCCGTCCCGGCGGTGTGCCCGGGCGCCGGCCGGAAGCGACGGGAGGTCCGATCCGATGACCAGGACTACTGGACGTGACGGAGGGCGGCCGTGCTGACGGCGGCGGTCTCCTTCGTGCTCACCGCCGGCGGCGTGGCCGTCGCGGGCCTGCGCGCCTATCGTCGGCGCTTCCTCTCCGCGACCCGCTGGTTCGCCGTGGCACTGGTGCCGGCCGGGCTCTATCTGACCGGCCTGTTCCCGGTGGCGCGCACGATCGGCAGTGAGTTCGCCGACTGGGCGACGAAGCTGGTGTTCGACCCCCGGGTGTGGACGGGCATCGTGCTGCTCGCGGTCTCGGCCGCCCTGCTGCTCGCCACCCGCTGGGTGGGCCGCCGGCGCGCCGTGGACGGCGCCGGGTCCGGCCCGGCCGCCGCCGCGCCCGCGCCGGGGCGGGCCTCCGTCACCGGTGCGCCGCCCGCGCCGGGGGTCGCCGCCCCGAAGGCGGCCACTCCCGAGAGCGCCGCGCCCAAGCGCGCTGCCCCGAAGGCGGGGAAGCGCGACGACGGCCTGGGCGACTTCGAGGACATCGAGGAGATCCTGCGCCGCCGCGGCATCTGAGCGCGGCGCCACGGCGCCCGGGGAGACAGGGCGCGGCGGAGGGCTCAGGCGGAGGGCACGGCCTCCGCCGAGCGCTGGCGCGCCCGGTAGGCGGCGACGTGCAGCCGGTTGCCGCAGGTCCGGCTGTCGCAGTAGCGCCGTGAACGGTTGCGCGAGAGATCCACGAAGACCCGGGCGCAGTCCGGCGCCTCGCAGCGGCGCAGCCGCTCGCGCTCGCCCGCCATCAGGATGAACGCCAGCGCCATGCCCAGCTCGGCCGCCAGGTGGTCGCCCAGGGCGGCGTGCGGGGCGAAGTAGTGGATGTGCCAGCCGTGGTGGTCGTGGTTGGTCAGCCGCGGCGTGGTGCCGGCGGCCGCGACCAGCGCGTTGACCAGCTCGGCGGCCTCCGCCGTGGACTCGGTGCCGAACACCTCCCGCAGCCGGGTGCGCAGCTCGTGCACCTTGCGCAGGTCGTCCTCGGTCAGCGAGTCGATCTCGCTGATCTCCTGGCGGATCACGAAGGCGTCCAGCGCGGCCACGTCGGGCAGCAGCTCGCTGCCGCACACCTCGGGCGCGGTGTTGAGCAGCTCGACGAGGATGCTCAGCGCGCACTCGGTGTCATGGGTGATCAGCACGTGGGGGCTCCTCACGCGGAGGGGGCCGTCGGCACCCCGCGTCTACGGTCAGTCTCAGACCTTACCGGGCCCCGCAGCGGCGGGCCGCCGCTTCTTTCGAAGGGGTGTACGGATCGCGCCAGTGGTGCGGGCCGGTCGTGGCGCGGGTCCGCGCGCGGTCGGACCGGGGCGCCGTCGGGCGCCCCGCAAACCAGTGGCGCCCGGCAGCGAGGCCGGCCACCCGTTCGGATGGCCGGCTCCGGTGCCGGGCGCCTGCGGTGCTCAGGCCCGCCCCGGTGGGGGCGAACCGTTTCACCGGCCCCGAGACCGCGTCGTGCGCGGCTGAGTCGTGCTGCCGTGCCCCCGAGTAGGACGGCTGCGGTGACGGCAGGGGGTTACGGCCCTGCCGGCGGCAGGGCGTGACCGCCTCCGGTCGGGGTCAGCTTTCGGCGAGGATGTGGGACAGCTCCCGGTCGAGGTCGAAGTGACGATGTTCGGTGCCGGGCGGCACGGCGGCGTCCGTCCGCTTGAGAAACGACTCAAGCGCTCGGGCCGGGGCCTCCAGCAGGGCTTCTCCTTCCGGAGAGCTCAGCGCGATGCAGACCACCCCTTGCCCGTGGCTGCGCGACGGCCAGACCCGGACGTCGCCGGTACCGGTGGGTCGGTGCAGCCCCTCCGCAAGGAGATCTCGGGCGAACACCCACTCCACGGTCTCGTCGGCGCCGGTGTGGAACGTGGCGTGCACGGCATAGGGGTCGGCGGTGTCGTAGCGCAGGCCCGCGGGGACGGGCAGTGAGGACTCGCTGGACACGATGAGGCGCAGGTGCAGCTCGCAGCTGACCGTGGTGTTCATAAGCGCCATGGCCTTTCGCTCAGTGTGCGCTCGGGGAATCGCACGTCGGCGAACGGACCATCCCACCTCCACGACCGATGTAAACCCCTCTGTCCCGATTCGGGGCCGAGTCGTACCCCTTACGGCGCATTGCGGAATCGGCACGGAGTGCCCGGCGGGGCATTACCGGGCCACTTCTCGGTTAGTTTCCTGGCATGACTGTGCGAAGCGACAAGGCGCGCGGGAACGCGGGCGGGAACACGAGAACGGGTGATGCGGTCGTGCCGGACGACTCGGGGGTACAGACGCCGGACGGGGGCGAGGGCGAGGAGGCGGGGGGCGCGGACGGCGGCCGGCCGCTGGGCTCGCGCGCACCGCACTTCATCCGGCGGTCCAGGACGCTGCACCTCAGCTGGCAGGTGGCCGTCTTCCTGGTCGGCCTGGCGGTGGTGGTGGCCGGCGTGATCATGCTGCCGCTGCCCGGCCCCGGCTGGGTGGTCATCTTCCTGGGCATGGGCATCTGGGCGACCGAGTTCGTCTGGGCCCAGCTGGCCCTGCGCTGGACCCGCCGCAAGGTGTCCGAGGCGGCCCAGAAGGCGATGGACCCGAGGGTCCGCCGCCGCAACATCACCCTCACCGCGATCGGCCTGGCGGTGATCGCCGGGATCGGCGGCTGGTACCTCTGGAAGTACGGGCTCACCATGCCCTGGAAGATCGGCGAGCACTGACCCGGGCGGCGGCAACCGGTGGCGGCCCGTTCGGGTGACGGGCCGGGGCGGGGAGCCCGGGGCGGGGGTGTTCGGAGCACCCCGGGAGATGCGGTAATGTTTTCCCTGCACCCGGGCGATTAGCTCAGCGGGAGAGCACTTCGTTCACACCGAAGGGGTCACTGGTTCGATCCCAGTATCGCCCACCGGAATGCATTGTGATATGTGAGGCCCAGTCGATTATCGGCTGGGCCTCACATGTATTTCCGGAATCCCGGCGAACTGCTGCCGGAGAATCGGACTGAGGCGCAGTCATCTTCCGCGCGGAGCGCGAGTTCTGCGGATGCGTCGGCCGCCCCGACGGGTGCGAGTTGTACGACACCCCCCGAATGGTGCTACTGTTCTTCTCGTTGCCCGGGCGATTAGCTCAGCGGGAGAGCACTTCGTTCACACCGAAGGGGTCACTGGTTCGATCCCAGTATCGCCCACCGGACAGCATGCAGGCCCTGATCGGGAGACCGATCGGGGCCTGCCGCGTTCGTGCACCGAGCAGACGATCGACCGCGGCCACCGGCCGTGCCGGTCGCTACGCCGCGACCTCGCAGCTGTGCTCCGCCGACAACCGCCGCCCGCATCCGCAGCGGGCCGGGCGCAACGGCCAGGAGAAGTCCACCCGCTCCGGCGTCCCCGAACGGTCGAACCAGTTCTGCAGCCCCCGGGCCTGCGCCGCGTGCCAGACCGCCTGCCGCAGGTGCAGCTCGGCGGCCGACAATCCGCCCAGCGCCGCCGGGTGGCGCACGCCGATCGTGCGGACCAGCCCCAGCGCCGCCGTCGCGTCGGCCGCGGCGTCGTGGGCCCCGGTCAACTCCACCCCGTAGTGCGCGCACAGGTCGGTCAGCGTGCGCCGGCCCTTGCGGTAGCGGTCCACGTGCTTGTCCAGCACCCGGGGGTCGAGCACCAGCAGCCCGTCCGGGCCCAGCGCGTCCGCCAGCGCCGTGGCCCGGTGGCGGCGCAGCTCCCGGTCCAGCAGCGTCAGGTCGTACGGCGCGTTCATCACCACCACCGGACGCCCGGCGCGGGCCTGCTCGGCGAGGGCGCGGGCGATCTCCGCCACCACCGCCGGGGCCGGGCGGCCGTGCGCGCGCACCCGCTCGTCGCCGATGCCGTGGATCGCGCGGGCGCCGTCGGGTATCGGCACGCCCGGATCGGCCAGCCACGAGGTGGTCTGCGGGGCCGCGCCAGGGCTGAGCTGGACGACCAGGGCGGCGGACACGATCCGGTCGGTCTCGACGTCCACGCCGGTGGTCTCGGTGTCGAAGGAGGCAAGCGGGCCGGTGTACCAGTGCTGCTGCATGACTGCCCCTCAGGTCCTGCGTTCCGCCCGGTTGATACCCGCCCCTGACGCCCGTTCAACCGTTTGGCGGTGTCCGGGCCGGGCACCCTGCGGTCAGATGCCCTGTTCGAATCCGGACGGGCCCGGGGCCGGGGAGGCTACGGGGCGATGACGCTGACAGAGCCGCAGCCCGACGAGGCGGCCGTCCTGCGCGGCGATCTGGCCGTGACGGCCTGCATGGAGACCCTCCAGGTCGGCTATCTGCACGCGGTGGTGGCGGCGGCCGGCTGCTCGCTGTCCCAGCCCTTCCCCGACAACGGCATCGACTGGCAGGTCAGCCACGGCTCGCGCGCCCACGAGGTGGACGACGAGGTCACCATCAAGATCCAGCTGAAGGCCACCCAGCAGATCGCGCCCGATCCGCGCGGCCCCTTCTTCAGCTTCACCCTGGACAACGACCACCTGCGCAAGCTCGCACGGGCGCGGGTCGCGGTGCCCAGGATCCTGGTGGTGATGCTGCTGCCGCGCCGGGTCGACCGCTGGCTGTCGGCCGGGCCGGACGCGCTGGAGCTGCGGCACTGCTGCTACTGGGTCAACCTGGCCGGCCACCCGGTCACCGGGCAGCGGCGGACCAACGTCCGGGTGCCCACCGCGACGGTCTTCGACGACCGGGCACTGTGCGACATCATGGCGCGGGTCGGTGCGGGCGGCAGCCCGTGACGGCCCGGCCCCGGCGGGGAGGAGCAGGACCATGACGCTGCCACGCGGGCCGCAGGAGGCCTCCCGGGCGCTGCCCGATCCGGCGGCCGTCGACCCGGCGGTGCTCGCCACCCTGCTCGCCCGGTACGGCTGGGTCCGGCGCGGTGGCCCCTCGGCCCGGTACGGTCGCTGGACGCCCCCGGACGACACCGATCCCGGGACCAGCCTGCTGGTCCCGGCCGGGGAGGGCTTCGACGACGCCGTCGAGCTGCTCGCCGACGCCGTCACCGCGCTGTCGCGCTCGCGCAGCCCCTCCGCCCGCTCGATCCTGCTCGCCCTGGCCGTGCCGGGGGACGAGCTGCAGTGGCGGCGCGAGCTGCCGGGCCCGGCCGGCACCACGCCCTGGGACGGCGCCGAGCGGCTCCAGCAGGCGGCGCGGGCGATGCTCGCGGCCGGGGCCAAGGCAGGGCGGACCAGGGCCGCCTACTTCGGCGCCCGGCTGGACACCTGGGCCGGGGACTTCCTGGAGCAGGTGCTGGTGGTCGGCGGCGGCCCGGTGACGGACGGCGGCGCCGGGCTCACCGCGTACAGCCCGGCGCCCGAGGGGCGGGCGGTGGTCACCACCCTGGTCCGGGCGCTGGAGGCGTTGCGGGACGCCGTGGACTACCGGCGGGTCAGCGGCGGCCCGGAGGCCTTCGAGAACGCGGTGCAGGCCGGCGTCAGCCGGGAGCTCGTGCAGTCCGTCGAGGAACTGGTGCGCGGCGCGACGGCGGCGCAGCTGACCGTCGCCTGGTCGGCCGCCGCCGGTCCGCCCGGCGGTTTCGGCGACCGGCGGATCGCCCTGGAGTTCTCGCCCGGGGACCTCCCCGCGCTGGAGGAGGCCGCCGCCCTGCTGGAACGGATCGAACCGGCGGTCGCGGTCACCGTGGTCGGCCTGGTCGTCCGCCTCAAGCGCGCGGACCCGGCCGGACCGGGCACCGTCCGGCTGAAGGTGCTCGCCGGCGCGGAGGTCAGCGAGGTGCGGGTGCGCCTCGGCGACCCGGCGTACCGGGTCGCCGTCGAGGCCCACCTGGCGGGTGCCCCGGTGCGGGTCAGCGGCCGGTTGGAGCGGCGCGGCGGCTTCCGGCGGCTCACCCACCCGGGAGCCCTGGAACCGTGCGGCCTGGAGGAGGCCGAGCGGGAGCGGCTGCTGAAGACGCTGGGAGAAGGGGGACAGGGGGCGTAGGTGCACGGCGGGGCCGGTGCTCTCGGTACCATCGTCACGCGCAGCGCAGTGTTGCGTCCTATGAATCCAGCACGTCAGGAGAGACCGGTGACGGACGTCCGGGTAATCATCAACCGCGAACCCGATCGGGAAGAGCGCGTGGTGACCACGGGCACTACGGCCGCCGAGCTCTTCGCCGACGACCGCTCGATCATCGCCGCCCGCGTCGAGGGCCGGCTCAAGGACCTCGCGTACGCGGTCCAGGACGGCGACGAGGTCGAGCCGGTCGCGATCGGCAGCAAGGACGGCCTGGACATCCTGCGCCACTCCACCGCGCACGTCATGGCGCAGGCCGTGCAGCAGCTCTTCCCCGAGGCCAAGCTCGGCATCGGCCCGCCGGTCAAGGACGGCTTCTACTACGACTTCGACGTCGAGAAGCCGTTCCACCCCGATGACCTCAAGGCCATCGAGAAGAAGATGCAGGAGATCATCAAGCGGGGCCAGAAGTTCTCCCGCCGGGTGGTCACCGACGAGGCCGCGACCGAGGAGCTGGCCGCCGAGCCGTACAAGCTGGAGCTGATCGGCCTCAAGGGCTCCGCCGCCACCGCCGGCGAGGGCGCCGACGTCGAGGTCGGCGCGGGCGAGCTGACCATCTACGACAACCTGGACGCCAAGACCGGCGAGCACTGCTGGGGCGACCTCTGCCGCGGCCCGCACCTGCCGTCCACCCGGTACATCCCGGCGTTCAAGCTGATGCGCAACGCGGCCGCCTACTGGCGCGGCAGCGAGAAGAACCCGATGCTGCAGCGCATCTACGGCACCGCCTGGCCGACCAAGGACGAGCTCAAGGCTCACCTCGACTTCCTGACCGAGGCCGAGAAGCGCGACCACCGCAAGCTCGGCAACGAGCTCGACCTCTTCTCCATCCCCGAGGAGATCGGCTCCGGCCTCGCCGTCTTCCACCCCAAGGGCGGCATCATCCGCCGCGCGATGGAGGACTACTCGCGCAAGCGGCACGAGGAGGAGGGGTACGAGTTCGTCTACACCCCGCACGCCACCAAGGGGAAGCTCTTCGAGAAGAGCGGCCACCTCGACTGGTACGCCGACGGTATGTACCCGCCCATGCAGCTCGACGAGGGCGTGGACTACTACCTCAAGCCCATGAACTGCCCGATGCACAACCTGATCTTCGACGCGCGCGGCCGCTCCTACCGTGAACTGCCGCTGCGCCTCTTCGAGTTCGGGACGGTGTACCGGTACGAGAAGTCCGGTGTGGTGCACGGTCTGACCCGGGCCCGCGGCTTCACCCAGGACGACGCGCACATCTACTGCACCCGTGAGCAGATGGCGGAGGAGCTCGACTCCACGCTGACCTTCGTGCTCAACCTGCTGCGCGACTACGGTCTGACCGACTTCTACCTGGAGCTCTCCACCAAGGATCCGGTCAAGTACGTCGGATCGGACGAGGCCTGGGAGGAGGCCACCGCGGTGCTCGCGAGCGTGGCCGAGAAGCAGGGCCTGCCGCTGGTCCCGGACCCGGGTGGCGCGGCCTTCTACGGCCCGAAGATCTCGGTCCAGGCGCGGGACGCCATCGGCCGGACCTGGCAGATGAGCACCATTCAGCTCGATTTCAACCTGCCTGCCCGTTTCGATCTTGAGTACACGGCGGCGGACGGCTCGCGCCAGCAGCCGGTCATGATCCACCGGGCGCTGTTCGGCAGCATCGAGCGGTTCTTCGCGGTGCTGCTGGAGCACTACGCCGGCGCCATGCCGCCGTGGCTGGCCCCGGTCACCGTCACCGGCATCCCGATCACCGACGAGCACGTGCCGTACCTGCTGGAGGTCGCGGCCGAGCTGAAGAAGCGCGGGATCCGGGTCGAGGTGGACACCTCGGACGACCGGATGCAGAAGAAGATCCGCAACGCACAGAAGAGTAAGACCCCGTTCATGCTGATCGCCGGCAACGACGACGTCGAGGCGGGCGCGGTGTCCTTCCGCTACCGCAACGGTGAGCAGAAGAACGGTGTGCCGCTTGCCGAGGCGATCGCCGAGATCGTGGACGCCGTGGAGCGCCGCATCCAGGTGTGACGTCGGCCCCGCGTGAGCGGGGGTCGCGGGGCAGTCTCCTCAGGGAGTCTGCCCCGCACTGCTTTGCAAGCCACGCCGTGCGAATATGCTGATCAGCATGACGACTGAGCCGGAACTGCAGCGGGGCGTCGGCGAGCCGGACGGCTTCCGCCGCCTGTGGACCCCCCATCGGATGGCCTACATCCAGGGCGAGAACAAGCCCACCGGCCCGGCTCCGGACGACGGTTGTCCGTTCTGCTCGATCCCGTCGCTCAGCGACGAGGACGGGCTGGTCGTCGCGCGGGGGAGCGCCGTGTTCGCGGTGCTCAACCTGTACCCGTACAACGGCGGGCACCTGATGGTGGTCCCGTACCGGCACGTCGCGGACTACACCGAGCTGGACGAGGCGGAGACGGCCGAGCTGGCGGTGTTCACCAAGAAGGCGATGGCGGCGCTGCGCGCGGCCTCGGGGGCGCACGGGTTCAACATCGGGATGAACCAGGGTGCCGCGGCCGGTGCCGGGATCGCCGCGCACCTGCACCAGCACGTGGTGCCGCGCTGGGGCGGGGACACCAACTTCATGCCGGTGGTCGGTCACACCAAGGTGCTGCCGCAGCTGCTGGCGGACACCCGCAAGATGCTGGCCGAGGGCTGGCCGCAGGGCTGAGCCGGGCGGAACGCGGAGGGGCCCCACCGGGGGAATCCGGTGGGGCCCCTTTCCGTTCTGGCGCTCAGCCCGCGTCGTACTGGTCGACCTTGTAGGGCCGGGTGCCCTGCGCCTCGGACTTGATGATCGAGGCGCGGTTCTTGAAGAAGCGCTCGGTGTCGAGGTCGTGCTCCTCCAGGAACTCCAGCACGGCCGCGTGGACGGCGGTGAGCACGGGGGTGGCCGCGTTGAGCGCGTTGTCGGTCATCGACCGGGTGTTCCAGGGGGGCGAGGCCCAGACGTGCCGCAGACCGAAGGGCTCGGGCAGGCCGAGACCGCCACCGAGCCAGGCGAGCAGGCCGGGGCTGCGGTAGAGGGGTGCGCGGACGGCCTGCCGGACCACCTCGTCGTTGTCGATCAGGGGGAGCTTGACCGTCCGTTCCTCCCAGAACTTCAGGCTCTTCGGGACGGACTTCTCCTTGTCCTTGGGCTTGTCGGAGAAGACGCCGTTGACCGGGCCGAGCGCGTAGCCCGCCACACTGACGTTCAGGGTGTGCGCGAGCAGGACGACGGTGACGGTGAAGGTGAGGACCAGCTTGCCGTCGTGCGTCACGAACTGGGTGGCCAGGTAGTGCCGCGGTCCGCCGGGGAAGGTCTGCTTGTCGGCGATGCTCTGGACGGCGAACTCGCGCATCCGGTCGCCGTCCATGTCGGCGTTGTCGGGCCGGCCGATCTCGTCGGCGCCCTCGCCGACCTCGTAGACCACCCACTGCTTGACGGCGACGTTGGGGATGCCGCTGTTGGCGACCTCGCTGATGCCGAGGCCCTTGAGGTGGCCGGCGATCTTGCGAACGAGGTCCCAGGGGTGGAACGCGCGGAAGTCGGCGTGGCCCTCCGCGGGGCGCAGGGCGTCGACCATCTTCCACTCGCCCCAGCGCCGCCCGGCGCCGAGGATGCCCTTCGGACCGGCGTAGTGCTGGATGTTGGTCTCCTGCTCGCCCTCCAGGCGGCCGAGCTTGGCGCGCAGGTCGGCGGCCTTCTTGTCCAGGTCGTCGCGGGGGACGGCCCGGGGGACGGTGGCGGCGACGGCGTTGCCCTCGACGAGGTCCAGCCAGCGGGTGCGCAGGTCGACGGCGGACGCGACCACGATGCGCCTGGCGAGGTACCAGCCGACGACCGGTGCGAGCATCACGATGCGCAGGTAGAGGCCCAACAGGCCGCCGGCGGGGGGCTTGACGGCGAGGAGCACGGCGACGGCGGCGGCCGCGCCGAGCACCAGGGCGCCGAAGAACGCGGCGTTCTTGGGGTTGTCCCGCTTGAGCCAGGCGCGCAGCTGGAATGCCCCGAGCCAGAGCAGGGTGCCGGGCAGGAACAGCAGGCCGGTGACGACGGTGACGGTGGTGAGCCTGCGGTCGCGGGCGGCGCGCAGGTCCTCGGCGGCCAGGCAGTGTTCGACGATCTGACGGGTGTCGATGCCGAAGGACGGGACGAGCGGCTTGCGGTCGCCGCCGAGCGTACGGCCGACGACGGCGCGGCTGAACGCCTCGCCGAGGTTGGGGCGGAAGAGGGCGAAGCGCCCCTTCTTCGCCGTGGCGTGGGTGACCGTCTCGACGAACTTGCCGACCTCGCCGTCGCGGTAGGCGGCCGAGGAGAGCGCCTGGGTGACGGCGGTCTGCGGGCCGGTGTCGGTCCGGGGTATCTGCGCACCCGGGGTCATGTCGAGTGTCGTCACGGTGGCGTCCCCTCCTCCCCTTGTCAGCGGCAGGTTACCGTGCCGCGGTACCGGCGCGCGGATGATCGTCTGAAGTGCCGTCACGTTCGGGCCACCGCGGGCCTGTGGGGCATGATGCCCACCTTTCGGTGGTGCGACGCCCCCGTGCGGGGGGTGGGCGGGCGCAATGGTGCACGATGGGCGCATGGGCCGTACGGAAGGAGCCGTGATGAAGGATCCGGTGCTGGTTTTCGACGGGGACTGCGCGTTCTGCACGTCGTGTGCCGGCTGGGCGGAGCGGTACCTGCGGCAGACGCTGGCCTCGGGGGGCTGGGAGGCGGTGCCGTTCCAGTTCGCGGACCTGGCGGAGTTGGACGCGCGGGCCGGCGGGCGCGGCGAGGTGTCCTGGGAGCGGGCCGAGCGCGAGGTGCTCTGGGTGACGCCGGCGGGCCGGGTGTACGGCGGCGCGCAGGCGGTGGCGCGGCTGCTGATGCGCTCGGGCGGGGTCTGGGCCTACCTGGGCGGGGTGCTGGCGCTGGCGCCGGTGCGGCCGGTCGCGGGCGTGGTGTACCGCTGGGTGGCGAAGAACCGGCACCGGATGCCGGGCGGTACGCCCGCCTGCGCGCTTCCGCAGCGCTAGGCGGCGGCGCCCGGGGGCCGGTTCAGCCGGCGTACTTCGCCGCGAGGGCGGCGGGCATCGGCTCGTGGCGCAGGTGGGCCCGGGAGAACTCGGCGGTGCCGTGGGTGAGCGAGCGCAGGTCGACGGGGTAGCGGGCGAGTTCGAGGTCGGGGACCTCGGCGTGCAGCAGGGTCAGGCCGGGCCCGCCGGTCTCGGTGCCGAGGACCCGGCCGCGGCGGGCGGAGAGGTCGCCGAGGACGGCGCCGAGGTAGTCGTCGGGCAGCAGGACGCTGACGGCCGAGACCGGTTCGAGCAGCCGGATGACGGCGTGCTCGGCGGCGTCGCGCAGGGCGAGGGCGGCGGCGTTCTGGAAGGCGGAGTCGGAGGAGTCGACGGAGTGCGCCTTGCCGTCGGTGAGGGTGACCCGGATGTCGACGAGCGGGTAGCCGGCGCCGACGCCCTTGGCGAGCTGGGCGCGGACGCCCTTCTCGACGGAGGGGATGAAGTGCTTGGGCACGGCGCCGCCGACGACGTGTTCCTGGAACTCGAAGCCGGCGCCGGCCGGCAGGGGTTCGACCTCCAGCTCGCAGATCGCGTACTGGCCGTGCCCGCCGGACTGCTTGACCAGCCGGCCGTGGCCGGCGGCCGCGGTGCCGAAGGTCTCGCGCAGGGCGACCCTGGGCTCGACGGTGTCGACGTGGACGCCGTGCCGGCCGCGGAGCCGGTCGAGGACGACCTCGGCGTGGGCCTCGCCGGTGCACCAGAGGACCAGCTGGTGGGTGTCGGGGTTCTGCTCCAGGCGCAGGGCCGGGTCCTCGGCGGTGAGCCGGGCGAGGGCCTGGGAGAGCCGGTCGTCGTCGGCCTTGCTGTGCGCCTCGATGGCGATCGGCAGGAGTGACTCGGGCAGTGGCCAGCCGTCGAGTTTCACGGGGTGGCCGGGCTCGTGGACGGTGTCGCCGGCGCGGGCGGTGGTGACCTTGGCGGCGCAGACGAGGTCCCCGGCGACGGCGTGCGGGACGGGCCGCTGCAGTTTGCCGAACGGGCTGGTGAGGCCGGTGACGCGTTCGTCGTTGTCCTGCTCCTCGGGGTGGTCCGGGCCGCTGAGGTGGATGTGGGTGTCGGGGCGCAGGGTGCCGGCGTAGATCCGCAGCAGGCTGATCCGGCCGACGTAGGCGTCCGCGGTCACCCGGACGACCTGGGCGGCGAGGGGGGCGTCCGGGTCGCAGTCGGGGCCGGGGCGGGTGCGTTCGGTGGGGTCGGGGAACGCGGTGGTGATGAGGTCGAGGAGTTCGGCCGAGCCGAGCCCGCGGTCGGTGGTGGGCAGGGCGGGGTGGAGGGCGCAGGACAGGACTTCGCGGCGCAGGCCGGCTTCGAGGGCGTCGGTGTCGAGCGGTTCGCCGGCGAGGTAGCGCTCCATCAGGGTGTCGTCCTGGCCGGAGATGGCTTCGACGAGGCTCTCGCGGGCGGGGCCGGTGTCGGCCGGCGGTTCGACCGGGCCGTAGGCGCGGCCGGTGAGCAGGTCGACGGTGCCGGCGGGGTGGCCGTCCGCGTGGACGGGGAGGAAGAGCGGGCGCAGGCTGTCCGGGCCCAGGCCGAAGGCGTCGTGGCAGGCGGTGAGGATGTCGTCGAAGTCACTGCGGGCGATGTCGAACTTGGCGACGGCGATGGCGCGGGGGATGCCCTCGGCGGCGCACTCGCGCCACAGGGCGCGGGTGGGGGTGGTGACGGGGTCGGTGGCGGAGACGACGAAGACGGCGCCGTCGGCGGCGTGCAGGGCGGCCCGCAGGTCGGCGGTGAAGTCGGGGTGGCCGGGCGGGTCGATCAGGTTGACCTTGACGCCGTTCCATTCGAGGGGGAGCAGCGAGAGCTGGACGGAGCGCTGCTGCTGGTGCTCGATGTCCTCGTGGTCGGAGACGGTGTTGCCGTCGGTGACGCGCCCGGCCCGGCCGATGGCGCCGGCGGTGAGGGCGAGGGATTCGGCGAGGGTGGTCTTGCCCACGCCGCTGCAGCCGATGAGGACGACGTTGCGCAGCTGCGCGGGGTCGTTGACGGTGGGTGCCTGGCCGGATCGTGCGGTGCTGCGGTCGGGCATCGGGGTCTCCTCCCGTCGCGCCGAGGCTGTCGTGAAAAGTCTAGGGGCGGTGTTCGCGGGGCCGCGTGTCGTGGGGACCGCGGTGACCGGGCGTGTGCGCCCGTGCGCCGGGGGTGCCGGTGGGCGGGCGGCGGGGGCCGGTGGGCGGTGCGGTGCGCTCAGGCGTGTCGTCGGCGTGGCTACGATGGGTGCGCCGGGTGGGCTGATCCGTCCGGTCGTCTGCCGCGCACTGCGCCGCAGGCGGGTACCAGGGAGATCGGAGCGGTCCGGAAGGCCATGCTCAACAAATACGCGCGTGCCTTCTTCACACGTGTCCTGACCCCGTTCGCCGCGTTCCTGATCCGGCTGGGTGTGAGCCCGGACGCCGTGACGCTGATCGGTACCGCCGGTTCGGTGGCCGGTGCGCTGGTGTTCTTCCCGCGCGGGGAGTTCTTCTGGGGCACCATCACGATCACGCTGTTCATCTTCTCGGACCTGGTGGACGGGAACATGGCCCGCCAGCTGGGCCGGTCCTCCAAGTGGGGGGCCTTCCTGGACTCCACGCTGGACCGGGTGGCCGATGCGGCGATCTTCGGCGGACTGGCGATGTGGTACGCGGGCGAGGGCGACAACAACCTGCTCTGTGCGGTGGCGATCTTCTGCCTGGCGAGCGGCCTGGTGGTCTCGTACACCAAGGCGCGGGCGGAGAGCCAGGGCCTGCCGTGTGACGTGTCGGGGCTGGTGGAGCGGGCCGAGCGGCTGGTGATCAGTCTGGTCGCGGCCGGTGTCGCGGGTCTGCACACCTTCGGGGTGCCGTACGTGGAGTGGCTGCTGCCGGTCGCGCTGTGGCTGGTGGCCGCGGGCAGCCTGGTCACGGTGGTCCAGCGGATGCTGACGGTGCGCCGTGAGGCGTTCGAGGCCGACCGAGCGGCGGCCGGGAGCTGATGGGGGGCGGGCCTTCGGTGAAGGACCGACTGGTGTACGCGGCCTACGCGTCGGGTTGGGCGGTGCTCAGGCACCTTCCCGAGCCGGCGGCGCGGGGCCTGTTCGACCGGATCGCCGACTACGCGTGGCGCAGGCGCGGCAAGCGGGTGCTCCAGCTGGAGGCGAATCTGCGACGGGTCCGCCCGGGGCTGGACGAGGCCGGGCTGCGGGAGCTGTCGCGGGCCGGGATGCGCTCGTACATGCGGTACTGGATGGAGTCCTTCCGGCTGTCGGTGTGGAGCCGGGAGCGGGTGGCCCGGGACGTCCGGGTCGAGGGCTTCGAGCAACTGCGGGCGGCGATGGAGTCCGGCCGCGGCGCGGTGGTGGCGTTGCCGCACATGGGCAACTGGGACCTCGCGGGTGCCTGGGTGGCGCTGGAGGGGTACCCGTTCACCACGGTCGCGGAGCGGTTGAAGCCCGAGAAGCTGTTCGACCGCTTCGTGGCGTTCCGGGAGGGCCTGGGCATGGAGGTGCTCGCGTTGACCGGCGGCGGGGTGAATGTCGTCGGCACGCTGGCCCGCCGGCTGCGCGAGGGGAAGCTGGTCTGCCTGGTCGGCGACCGGGACCTCTCCGAGGCGGGGATCGAGGTGTCCTTCTTCGGCGAGGCGACCAGGATGCCGGCCGGTCCGGCGGCGCTCTGCCAGCGGACCGGGGCGGCGCTGCTGCCGGCCTCGCTCTGGTACGACGGTCCGCTGCTGCGGGCGCGGATCCACCCCGAGGTGGCCGTGCCGCCCGAGGGGGACCGCAAGGAGAAGACCGCGGCGATGGTGCAGGCGATGGCGGACATCTGGGAGCAGGGGATCCGCGAGCACCCCGAGGACTGGCACATGCTGCAGCGGTTCTGGCTGGCCGACCTGCCGGTCCGTGCGACGGTGGACGGGGCGGCGCTGCCGGCCGAGGCCGGCCGCCGGGCCGGGCAACCGGCCGACACCGCCCCCGCTCCGGCCGGCGAGCCCGCCGCCGAGGCCTCCGGGGCCTGACCCGCCGCACCTACAGGATCACGAGGAACCAGTGAAGATCGGCATCGTCTGCCCGTACGACTGGGACGTTCCCGGCGGGGTGCAGTTCCACATCCGGGACCTGGCCGAGCACCTGATCGACCTCGGCCACGAGGTGTCGGTGCTGGCGCCCGCCGAGGACGACGAGGCGCTGCCGCCGTACGTGGTCTCGGCCGGGCGGGCGGTGGCCGTGCCGTACAACGGTTCGGTGGCGCGGCTGAGCTTCGGCATCCTGTCGGCGGCACGGGTCCGGCGCTGGCTGAACGAGGGCCGGTTCGACATCCTGCACGTGCACGAGCCGGCCTCGCCGAGCCTGTCGATGCTGGCGGCCTGGTCGGCCTCCGGGCCGATGGTCGGCACCTTCCACACGTCCAACCCGCGCTCGCGGGCGATGATCGCGGCCTCGCCGATCCTCCAGCCGGGCCTGGAGAAGATGCGGGCCCGGATCGCCGTGAGCGAGTACGCCCGGCGGACCCTGGTCGAGCACCTGGGCGGGGACGCGGTGGTGATCCCCAACGGCGTCGACGTCGGCTTCTTCGCGGGGGCGCAGCCGGACGAGCGCTGGACCGGCGGGGCGGCCGCCGGTGAGCCCGGCACGATCGGTTTCATCGGCCGGATCAACGAACCGCGCAAGGGCCTGCCGACGCTGCTGGCGGCGCTGCCGCGGATCCTGGCCGAGCGGCCGGGGGTGCGGCTGCTGGTGGCCGGCAAGGGGGACGAGGAGGAGGCGGTCGCCGGGCTGGCGCCCGAGGTCCGCGCGCAGGTGGAGTTCCTCGGCATGGTCAGCGACCGGGACAAGGCCCGGCTGCTGCGCAGCGTCGACCTGTACGTGGCGCCGAACACCGGCGGCGAGAGCTTCGGCATCATCCTGGTGGAGGCGATGTCGGCGGGCGCCCCGGTGCTGGCGAGCGACCTGGACGCGTTCAAGCAGGTGCTGGACGGCGGCGACGCGGGGGAGCTGTTCCCGGTGGAGGACGCGGACGCGCTGGCCGGGGCGGCGCTGCGGCTGCTGGGCGACCCGGGCCGGTTGGAGGAACTGCGCAAGGCGGCGTCGCGGCATGTGCGGCGCTTCGACTGGTCGACGGTCGGTGCGGACATCCTGGCCGTGTACGAGACGGTGACGGCCGGCACGGTGGCGGTGGTCGGGGAGGACGAGCGCGGTGGTCGGCGCGGCCGGTTCGGGCTGGCCAGGGACTGACCGGGGCCGCGTCGGGCCGGGCGGGAATCGGCGCCCCTCGCGCGGGGTTGAGGCTGCCGGACCAACCGATCATCGTGACCCCTGGAGGCACCGGATGCCGCAGATCTCCGTCGACTACTCCCCGAGCCTGGCCGGCGCCTTCGACCGCCGCGAGCTGGGCCTGGCGATCAACCGGCTCGTCGTGAAGACCATCGACGCCAGCCCCGGGGCGTGCAAGACGCTCTTCCGCGAGGTGCGGGACTTCGTGGTCGGCGACGGCGACGGCGAGGGTGCCGGGGGCGGGGACGCCCAGGTGTACGTGGAGTTCCAGATCTTCCCGGGCCGTACGCCGGAGGCGAAGGCGGCGCTCGGCGACGCCGTGCTGGCGCTGCTGGCCGAGCGGATCGCGCCGGCGCCGGGCACCCGGTTGTTCACCGCGGTCAACATCGCGGACATCGACCGCGACAGCTACCGGAGCGCCACCGTCGAGGGCTGATGCCGGGCACCCGGTAGCGTAGCGCCCCGTGACTACCTGGATCTGGGCCGGCGTGGCCGTGGTGCTGTTCGGCATGTACCTGAGTTGGACGGCCGGCCGGCTGGACCGGCTGCACGCCCGGATCGACGCCGCGCGGGCGGCGCTGGACGCGCAGTTGGTCCGGCGGGCCTCGGTCGCGATCGAGCTGGCCGCCTCCTCGCTGCTGGATCCGGCGGCCTCGCTGCTGCTGCTGGACGCCGCGCACGCGGCCCGGCAGGCGGACGACGAGCAGCGCGAGGTGGCGGAGAGCCAGCTCAGCATGGCGCTGCGGGCGGTGTTCGCCGAGCCGGAGCAGGTCGCCGTGCTGGTCGCCGAGCCGGGCGGCGAGGAGGCGGTGAAGGAGCTGACGGCCGCGGTGCGCCGGGTGCCGATGGCGCGGCGGTTCCACAACGACGCGGTGCGCGCGGCCCGGGCGGTGCGCGAGCACCGGCTGGTGCGCTACTTCCGGCTGGCGGGCAAGGCGCCGTTCCCGATGGCCTTCGAAATGGACGACGCCCCGCCGCGCGCGCTGACCCCGGAGGGTGCTCCGGCCTGAGCGCCCGGTGTCCCGGCGGCTGAGCCGGGCGTGCCCGGATCCGGCCTGTTTGTCGTATCCCGTCGGCCAGGCTGGACTTGATGGCGCATGGAGAGACTGTTTCTTCCGCCTACCATAGGGCGATAGCACTGGTTCATCTTCGAGTGAGGTCTCACGTGTCCACCACCCCCACCACCGCAGACCAGCCGCAGATCGGTACCGCCCGGGTGAAGCGCGGCATGGCCGAGCAGCTCAAGGGCGGTGTGATCATGGACGTGGTCAACGCCGAGCAGGCCAAGATCGCCGAGGACGCCGGCGCTGTCGCCGTCATGGCGCTCGAGCGGGTTCCCGCCGACATCCGCAAGGACGGCGGCGTCGCGCGCATGTCGGACCCGAACATGATCGAGGAGATCATCGCCGCGGTCTCGATCCCGGTCATGGCCAAGTCCCGGATCGGCCACTTCGTCGAGGCCCAGGTCCTGCAGTCGCTGGGCGTGGACTACATCGACGAGTCCGAGGTGCTCACCCCGGCCGACGAGGTGAACCACTCCGACAAGTGGGCGTTCACCACGCCGTTCGTCTGCGGCGCCACCAACCTGGGCGAGGCCCTGCGCCGCATCGCCGAGGGCGCGGCCATGATCCGCTCCAAGGGCGAGGCCGGCACCGGCAACGTCGTCGAGGCCGTCCGCCACCTGCGCCAGATCAAGAACGAGATCGCCAGGCTGCGCGGCTTCGACAACAACGAGCTGTTCGCCGCCGCCAAGGACCTGCGCGCTCCGTACGAGCTGGTCAAGGAGGTCGCCGAGCTCGGCAAGCTGCCGGTCGTGCTGTTCTCCGCCGGTGGTGTGGCCACCCCGGCCGACGCCGCGCTGATGCGCCAGCTCGGTGCCGAGGGCGTCTTCGTGGGCTCCGGCATCTTCAAGTCGGGCGACCCGGCCAAGCGTGCCGCCGCGATCGTGAAGGCCACCACCTTCTTCGACGACCCGAAGATCATCGCGGACGCCTCCCGCAACCTGGGCGAGGCCATGGTCGGCATCAACTGCGACACCCTGCCCGAGAGCGAGCGCTACGCCAACCGCGGCTGGTAGTCGGCCCCCGCGCCACGTACACACGACGTAACGATCGAAGAGGTTTGAGACCGTGAGCACTCCAGTCATCGGCGTCCTCGCCCTGCAGGGTGACGTCCGCGAGCACCTGGTCGCGCTGGCCGAGGCCGACGCGCTCGCCCGTCCGGTGCGCCGTGCCGAGGAGCTGGCCGGGGTCGACGCGCTGGTGATCCCCGGCGGGGAGTCCACCACCATGTCCAAGCTGGCCCTGCTGTTCGGCGTGATGGACCCGCTGCGCGAGCGGGTCGCCGCCGGCATGCCGGTGTACGGCACCTGCGCGGGCATGATCATGCTGGCGGACAAGATCCTGGACGGCCGTGACGACCAGGAGACGGTGGGCGGCATCGACATGACCGTGCGCCGCAACGCCTTCGGCCGCCAGAACGAGTCCTTCGAGTCCGGGGTCGCCTTCCGGGGCCTGGACGACGCCCCGGTGCACGGCGTGTTCATCCGCGCCCCCTGGGTCGAGGCCGTCGGCGCGGGTGTCGAGGTGCTCGCCGAGCTGCCGGCCGCCGACGGTCCGGAGAGCCGCGTCGTCGCCGTCCGCCAGGGCAACCTGCTGGCTACCTCCTTCCACCCCGAGCTGACCGGCGACCACCGGGTGCACGGCTACTTCGTGCGGATGGTCGAGGAGCACCTGGCGGCCGTCGCCCGGTAACGCTTCGCCGCCGCATGCGGACCGTGTGCGCCCCACCGGTGACGGCACCGGTAAGATCTCTCCTGTTCATTTCCCTTTGGCGACGTAAAGGAGCTGGCGATGTCCGGCCACTCTAAGTGGGCTACCACCAAGCACAAGAAGGCCGTGATCGACGCCAAGCGCGGCAAGCTCTTCGCCAAGATGATCAAGAACATCGAGGTGGCGGCGCGTACCGGCGGTGGCGACCCGGCCGGCAACCCGACGCTCTACGACGCCATCCAGAAGGCGAAGAAGAGCTCGGTCCCGATCGACAACATCAACCGCGCCGTCAAGCGCGGTTCGGGCGCCGAGGCCGGCGGGGCCGACTACTCGACCATCATGTACGAGGGCTACGGCCCGAACGGTGTCGCCGTCCTCATCGAGTGCCTCACCGACAACCGCAACCGCGCCGCCTCCGACGTGCGCGTCGCGATGACCCGCAACGGCGGCTCGATGGCCGACCCGGGCTCCGTGTCGTACCTGTTCAACCGCAAGGGCGTCGTGATCGTCCCCAAGGCCGACGGCGTCGACGAGGACAAGCTGTTCGAGGTCGTCCTCGACCAGGAGCCCGAGGAGATCAACGACCTCGGCGAGTCCTTCGAGATCGTCTCCGAGGCCTCCAAGATGGTCGCCGTCCGGACCGCGCTGGTGGACGCCGGCGTCGACTACGACTCGGCCGAGGCCAACTTCCTCCCGAGCATGCAGGTCGAGCTGGACGTCGACGGCGCCCGCAAGATCCTGAAGCTGATCGACGCCCTGGAGGACAGCGACGACGTGCAGAACGTCTTCGCCAACTTCGACATCAGCGACGAGGTCGGTGCGCAGCTCGACGCCGAGTGAGCGTTCTCACTTCCCGGCCCGGTGGTCCCACGACCACCGGGCCGGTGTCGTCGGCGGGACTGTCCGACCCTGGCGGTAGCCTTCGCAGGTCGCCGCGGTGCGGGCCGAAGGGCGCGCGGGCGGCGGGCCGGAGCGCCCGGCGGCGAGCGGCGCGTTACTGAGAGGCGGGGCCGGAGTGCGGGTACTGGGTGTGGACCCGGGACTGACCAGGTGCGGGATCGGGGTGGTCGACGGCGCGCCGGGCCGGCCGCTGAAGATGGTCGGGGTCGGGGTGGTGCGCACGCCCGCCGAGGCGGAGATCGGGCCGAGACTGCTGCTGGTCGAGCAGGGCATCGAGAGCTGGCTCGACGAGCACCGGCCGGACCTGGTGGCCGTCGAGCGGGTCTTCGCCCAGCACAACGTCCGCACCGTGATGGGCACCGCCCAGGCCAGCGCGGTCGCCATGCTCTGCGCCACCCGGCGCGGCATCCCCGTCACCCTGCACACCCCCAGCGAGGTCAAGGCCGCCGTCACCGGCTCCGGCCGGGCCGACAAGGCCCAGGTCACGGCGATGGTGCAGCGGCTGCTGCGGCTGGACGCCCCGCCCAAGCCGGCCGACGCCGCCGACGCGCTGGCGCTGGCCATCTGCCACATCTGGCGCGGCGGTGCGAGCGACCGGATCGCCGCCGCCCTCGCCAAGGCGGCCCCCGCCGCACCCGCGGCCCGAGCCCCGTACTCCGCACGATCCCCCCGAGGAGCCGCCCGATGATCGCCTTCGTCCAAGGGCCGGTGGCCGCCGTCAGCGGCGCCGTCGTCGTCGTCGAGGTCGGCGGTGTGGGGATGGCCGTCCAGTGCACCCCGGCGACCGCCGCCGCTCTGCGCCTCGGGGAGCCGGCCCGGCTCGCCACCTCCCTGGTCGTCCGGGAGGACTCGCTCACCCTGTACGGCTTCGCCGACGACGACGAGCGGGCCCTCTTCGAGATCCTCCAGGCCGCGCCCGGTGTCGGGCCGCGCCTGGCCCAGGCGATGCTCGGCGTGCACAGCCCGGACGAGCTGCGCGCCGCCGTCGCCACCGGCAACGAGAAGGCGCTGATCGCCGTCCCGGGCATCGGCAAGGCGAAGGCCGCCAAGCTGCTGCTGGAGTACAAGGACAAGCTGGGCGCCCCGCACGGCAGCGTCCCGGCCCAGAAGCCGATCGCCGCGGGGCCCGCGCCGTGGAGCGATCAGCTGCACGCGGCCCTGGTCGGCCTCGGCTACGCGCCGCGCGAGGCGGACGAGGCGGTCACCGCCGTCACCCCCGAGGCGGAGGCGCAGGCCGTCACCGATGTGGGCGCGCTGCTCAGGGCCGCGCTGCGCACGCTCAACCGGGCCCGCTGACACCGCGTCGGCCGTCACCCGCAACCGATCCGACCATCTGTCACCTTGTCGACATTGGAGCCCGCACCGATGAGCCCGTACGACTCCGACCCGGCCGACCGGCTGGTTGCGGCCGCCGCCGACGGCGAGGACCAGGCGGTCGAGGCGGCGCTGCGCCCCAAGCAGCTGGACGAGTTCATCGGCCAGGAGCGGGTGCGCGAGCAGCTGTCCCTGGTGCTGCAGGCCGCCCGCAAGCGCGGCACCGCACCCGACCACGTCCTGCTCAGCGGCCCGCCCGGGCTCGGCAAGACCACCCTCTCCATGATCATCGCGGCCGAGCTGGGCGCCCCGATCCGGATCACCTCCGGCCCGGCCATCCAGCACGCGGGTGACCTGGCCGCCATCCTTTCCTCGCTCACCGAGGGCGAGGTGCTCTTCCTGGACGAGATCCACCGGATGTCCCGGCCGGCGGAGGAGATGCTCTACATGGCGATGGAGGACTTCCGGGTCGACGTGATCGTCGGCAAGGGTCCGGGTGCCACCGCCATCCCGCTGGAGCTGCCGCCGTTCACGCTGGTCGGCGCCACCACCCGGGCCGGGCTGCTGCCGCCGCCGCTGCGCGACCGGTTCGGCTTCACCGGCCACATGGAGTTCTACGCGCCCGCCGAGCTGGAGCGGGTGGTGCACCGCTCGGCCGCTCTGCTGGACGTCGAGATCGACCCGGCCGGCGCCGCCGAGATCGCCGGGCGCTCCCGGGGCACCCCGCGGATCGCCAACCGGCTGCTGCGCCGGGTCCGCGACTTCGCCCAGGTCCGGCACGACGGCGTGGTCACCCCGGAGATCGCCGCCCGGGCGCTGGAGGTCTACGAGGTGGACGCCCGCGGCCTGGACCGGCTGGACCGCGCGGTGCTGGACGCGCTGCTGCGGCTGTTCGGCGGCGGACCGGTCGGTTTGTCGACATTGGCGGTCGCGGTGGGTGAGGAGGCCGAGACGGTCGAGGAGGTGGCCGAGCCGTTCCTGGTCCGGGAGGGCCTGCTCGCCCGGACCCCGCGCGGCCGGATCGCCACCGCCGCCGCCTGGCAGCACCTCGGTCTGACCCCGCCGGTCCAGATCACCCGGGGCGCGGTGCCGGCCCAGTCGGAACTTTTCCCGGCGGACGAGGGCTGAACGGGTGACACCGGGACGATCGGGGCGCGGACGGGCCTGAGCAGGTCCGCGGGGAGAAGTCCGGGGAGAAGTCCGGGGAATCTGTGCAGGCACAGGCTCGCCACTTTCGGCGGCAGGATGCGATGCTTGGCGTTGTCCGATCAGTTCGGGGTCGCCTAGACTCCGCCGGACCGCCCCTCTCACCTGACGGGCCGACCATTACCACACAGGCCGCCGGCCGGCGGCCCGTAAAGGACCCTGGCTGCAGTGAACCTCATCATCCTTCTCCTCCCGATCATCGCGATCGTGCTCATGTTCCGGTCGCAGAAGAAGCGCCAGCAGCAGCAGCAGCACATGCAGACCGCGCTGGAGCCCGGGGCAGGGGTGCGCACCATCGGCGGCCTGTACGCCCAGGTGAAGGCGGTCAACGAGGAGACCGTCGAGCTGGAGATCGCGCCCGGCGTGGTCACCCACTTCACCAAGAGCGCGATCGCGGCCGTCCTGGACCCGCAGGAGTACGACGCGATCATCAACGGCCGCCCGGCCGACGACGAGCTGTCCGAGCCGGAGGCCGAGGACGCCGTCGCCGAGTCCGTCGAGGACAAGCCGTTGACGCTCACCAAGGACGGCGCCGACAAGGGCGACGTCGAGGGCGGGGCTCCCGCGAGCAAGTAGTACGGTCGGGCATCCGCCCGGCCGCGCGGCGCAGTGCCGCGAGCCCACAGGATCTCAGGGCCGCAGATCCGCCACGCCCCCGTCCGCCACGAGCCGGACGGGGGTCCGGTCGGGGAGGTGGCATGGACAGGGAGAAACGAGCAAGGTGGCAACACCCAAGTCGCGCCCGCGCGACGGTTACCCGGGGCGGGCGCTGGCCCTCATCCTGGTGGTCACCGTCGGCCTGGTCGCCCTCATGTTCGGGACGGGCCACACCAAGCCCCGCCTGGGTATCGACCTCGCCGGCGGTACCAGCATCACGCTGAGCGCGAAGTCGACCGACCCCAAGGCGATCAACAAGTCCAACATGGACATCGCCACCGGGATCATCGAGCAGCGGGTCAACGGGATGGGCGTCTCCGAGGCGGAGGTCCAGACCCAGGGCGACCGGAACATCATCGTCAACATCCCCAAGGGCGGTGACAAGCAGAGCGCGGTCGACCAGGTCGGTACCACCGCGCAGCTGTACTTCCGCCCGGTCCTCGCCCTCGCCCCGAGCGGCGTCCAGGTCCCGGCCCCGAGCGCGAGCCCTTCGGCGAGCGGCAGCGCCGCCCCGAGCGCGACCCCCTCGGCCACCGGCACGGCCTCGACGGCCGCAACCGCCGGCGCGCCCAGCGCCAGCGCGACCAAGCAGGGCCGCGCCGTCGGTGAGGCCCTCGCCGCCGACGCCACGCCGTCCGCGAGCGCCACCGGCAGTGCGAGCGCCGCCCCGAGCGCCGCCGCCACCGGCAGTGCCGCCGCGACCCCGCCGGCCACCGCGCCCAACCCGGACCTCTCCGCCGCGATGACCTCGGGCACCGTGCCGCCGGAGCTGGCCGCAGAGTTCGCCGCCATCGACTGCTCGCAGACCGGGCAGCGCAAGAACCTGCAGAAGTCCGAGGAGCAGCCGACCGTCGCCTGCACCCAGAAGGACGAGCGCGGGATCTACTACAAGCTCGCCCTCGGCCCGGTCGCGGTGAAGGGTGCCGACGTCTCCAAGGCACAGGCCACCATCGACACCCAGCAGGGCGCCGGCTGGCAGGTCCAGCTGCAGTTCAACGGCAAGGGCACCGACGCGTTCACCGACGTCACCGGCAAGCTGGCCACCCAGCCGGACCCGACCAACCAGTTCGCCATCGTGCTGGACGGCCAGGTCGTCTCGCACCCGTACGTGCGCAACGCCATCCCCGGCGGCTCGGCCGTGATCTCCGGCGGCTTCAGCCAGTCCGAGGCGCAGAACCTCGCCAACGTGCTGAGCTTCGGCGCCCTGCCGCTGGAGTTCACCACCGACGACGTCACCACCGTCTCGCCGCAGCTCGGCGGCGACCAGCTGAAGGCGGGCCTGATCGCCGGCCTCATCGGCATGGTCCTGGTGGTCCTCTACTCGCTGGTCTACTACCGCGGCCTCGGCCTGGTGTCGATCGCCGGTCTGATCGTCTCGGCGATCCTGACGTACTCGATCATGAGCCTGCTCGGCGCCGGGATCGGCTTCGCGCTGAACCTGCCGGCGGTCTGCGGCGCGATCGTCGCGATCGGTATCACCGCCGACTCCTTCATCGTCTACTTCGAGCGCATCCGCGACGAGGTCCGCGAGGGCGCCCTGCTGCGCCCGGCGGTCCAGCGGGCCTGGCCGCGCGCCCGGCGCACCATCCTGGTGTCGGACTTCGTGTCCTTCCTCTGCGCCGCGGTGCTCTACCTGGTCTCGGTCGGCAAGGTGCAGGGCTTCGCGTTCACGCTGGGCCTGACCACCGCGCTCGACGTCGTGGTGATCTTCCTCTTCACCAAGCCGCTGATCACCATGCTGGCCCGCCGGAAGTTCTTCTCCGAGGGTCACCCGTGGTCCGGTCTGGACCCGAAGCGCCTGGGCGCCCGCCCGCCGCTGCGCAGCAGCCGTCGCCGCAGCGCCTCCTCCTCTGCCGCCGTGAAGGAGGCCTGACACCGTGTCGCGCTTCTCCAATCTGGGTCACCGGCTCTACCAGGGCGAGGTCAGCTTCGACTTCGTCGGTCGCCGCAAGCTCTGGTACAGCATCTCCGGCGTGATCGTGCTGGTCGCCGCCGTCGGTCTGGCCATGGGTCTGAAACTCGGCATCGAGTTCAAGGGCGGCTCGGTCTACACCGTCGCCAAGCCGGGGCTGACCATCTCGCAGGCGCAGGACGCGGTGGACAAGATCGTCCACTCGCACCCGCTGGTGCAGGACGTGGACAACGGCAAGAAGATCCGCATCCAGGTCAGCTCCGAGGAGCAGGTCTCCTCGTCGGTCTTCACGGACAAGCTGTCCAAGGAGATCGGCGTGCCGGTCGCCGAGATCGACACCCAGGTGATCGGCCCCAGCTGGGGTGAGCAGATCTCCAACAAGGCCCTCACCGGCCTGATCATCTTCATGATCCTGGTGACGGTCTACCTGGCGATCGCCTTCGAGTGGCGGATGGCGGTGGCCGCCCTGGTCGCCCTCATCCACGACCTCCTGATCACCATCGGGGTCTACGCCCTGGTGGGCTTCGAGGTCACCCCCGGTACGGTGATCGGCTTCCTGACCATCCTCGGGTACTCGCTCTACGACACGGTCGTCGTCTTCGACACCGTGAAGGAGAACTCGAAGGGGCTCACCAAGCAGAACAAGATCACCTACAGCGAGGCGGCCAACGCGGGCCTCAACCAGACCCTGGTGCGTTCGCTCAACACCACGGTGGTCGCCCTGCTCCCGGTGGCGGCGCTGCTGTTCATCGGTGGCGGCCTCCTGGGCGCCGGCACGCTGAACGACATCTCGCTGGCCCTGTTCATCGGCCTCGCCGCCGGTGCCTACTCCTCGATCTGCGTCGCCACCCCGCTGCTCGCGCAGCTCAAGGAGGAGCAGCCGGAGATGAAGGCGCTGGCCAAGCGGGTCGCCCTGCGGCGGGCCTCGGAGGCCAAGAACGCCGCGGCGGACGCCGGCGAGGCGCCCCAGGGCGAGGAGATCGCCGACGGCGACCTGCCGGCGGGTATGGTCGGTCAGCGCGGTCGGGCGGCCGGCACCTCGCGTGCCAAGGGCCGTCCGTCCACCAAGCGCTGACGCCCGACCGACCGTAAGGACTCTTCGTGACCACCGCCGACACCGCACTGGCCGAGCTGCTGAACAGCCGGATCCGGGACGTCCCGGACTACCCGAAGCCGGGTGTGCTGTTCAAGGACATCGCGCCGCTGCTCGCCGACGCCGAGGCCTTCACGGCCCTCACCCAGGCGCTGGCGGAGCGGGCGAGGGCCCTCGGTGCGACCAAGGTGGTGGGCCTGGAGGCGCGCGGCTTCGTGCTGGCGGCCCCGGCGGCCTTCGCGGCCGGCCTCGGCTTCGTGCCGATCCGCAAGGCGGGCAAGCTGCCCGGCGAGGTGTTCCGGCGCTCGTACGAGCTGGAGTACGGCTCGGCGACGCTGGAGGTGCAGTGCGACGCCTTCGCCCCCGGTGAGCGGGTGCTGGTGGTGGACGACGTGCTGGCCACCGGCGGGACGATCGGTGCCTCGCTGGACCTGGTCAAGGAGGCCGGTGCCGAGCTGGCGGGCGTCGTGGTCCTGATGGAGCTGGGCTTCCTGGACGGCCGGGACCGGCTGGCCGGGCACCTGGGCGACGCGCCGTTGGAGACGCTGGTCACGGTCTGAGCGAACGGACGGAGGGCGGCGGTCGGATCATCCGACCGCCGCCCTCCGCGTGTCCGGGGCCGGGCGGCTGAACACGGGGGCGCCGGGCTCGGTACCATGAAGGTTCATCCCCTCCCGGTTGTGCGTGATGGTGCGAGCCGCACGAGGGGCCGGCCCGGTGCCCCGAGGAGTGTCCTTGCCCGACGAGGTTGTGCCCACGGCCGAAGCGGCCGCCCCCGAAAACCGTCCCACGCCCTCGGGGGCCACCCCGGCACGCCCGGCGCCGACCTCCTCGCGCCCGGTGGCTCCCGCGAGCCGCCCGTCCTCCTCCGGGGGCATGCGCGCCCGGCTGGCACGCCTCGGCGGCCAGCGCTCCAGTGTGCTCAACCCCGTCCTGGAGCCGCTGTTCCGCTCGATCCGGGCCAACGACCCCAAGGCCGACCCGGCCCTGCTGCGGGACATCGAGAAGGCGTACGCCGTCGCGGAGAAGTGGCACCGCGGGCAGAAGCGCAAGAGCGGCGACCCGTACATCACCCACCCGCTGGCCGTGGCGACCATCCTGGCCGAGCTGGGCATGGACGCCGCCACCCTGATGGCCGGGCTGCTGCACGACACCGTCGAGGACACCGACTACGGCCTGGAGACCCTGCGCAAGGACTTCGGCGACTCGGTGGCCCTGCTGGTCGACGGCGTCACCAAGCTGGACCGGGTGAAGTTCGGCGAGGCCGCGCAGGCGGAGACCGTCCGCAAGATGGTCGTCGCGATGGCCAAGGACCCGCGGGTCCTGGTGATCAAGCTCGCCGACCGCCTGCACAACATGCGCACCATGCGCTACCTCAAGCGGGAGAAGCAGGAGAAGAAGGCCCGCGAGACGCTGGAGATCTACGCCCCGCTGGCGCACCGGCTGGGCATGAACACCATCAAGTGGGAGCTGGAGGACCTCGCCTTCGCGATCCTCTACCCCAAGATGTACGACGAGATCGTGCGCCTGGTCGCCGAGCGCGCCCCCAAGCGGGACGAGTACCTGGCGACCGTCATCGACCAGGTCCAGGGCGACCTGCGGGGCGCCCGGATCACCGCCTCCGTCACCGGCCGGCCGAAGCACTACTACTCGGTCTACCAGAAGATGATCGTCCGCGGCCGGGACTTCGCCGAGATCTACGACCTGGTGGGCATCCGGGTCCTGGTCGACACCGTCCGCGACTGCTACGCGGCGCTGGGCACCATCCACGCGCGGTGGAACCCGGTGCCGGGGCGGTTCAAGGACTACATCGCGATGCCCAAGTTCAACATGTACCAGTCGCTGCACACCACGGTGATCGGCCCCGGGGGCAAGCCCGTCGAGCTGCAGATCCGCACCTTCGACATGCACCGGCGGGCCGAGTACGGCATCGCCGCGCACTGGAAGTACAAGCAGCGCGCGGTGGCCGGCGCCTCCAAGGTCCGCACCGACACCCCGACCCAGACCCGCAAGGACGACAAGGCCGGCGCCGTCAACGAGATGGCCTGGCTGCGGCAGCTGCTGGACTGGCAGAAGGAGACCGAGGACCCGAGCGAGTTCCTGGAGTCGCTGCGCTTCGACCTCTCCAACAACGAGGTCTTCGTCTTCACGCCCAAGGGCGACGTGATAGCGCTGCCGGCCGGCGCCACCCCGGTGGACTTCGCCTTCGCCGTCCACACCGAGGTCGGGTACCGCTGCATAGGGGCGCGGGTCAACGGGCGGCTGGTGCCGCTGGAGTCGACCCTGGAGAACGGCGACAGCGTCGAGGTCTTCACCTCCAAGGCGGAGAACGCCGGGCCGTCCCGGGACTGGCTCGGCTTCGTCAAGTCCCCGCGCGCCCGCAACAAGATCCGCGCCTGGTTCTCCAAGGAGCGCCGCGAGGAGGCGATCGAGCACGGCAAGGAGGCCATCGCCCGGGCGATGCGCAAGCAGGGCCTGCCGATCCAGCGGATCCTGACCGGCGACTCGCTGGTCACCCTGGCCCACGAGATGCGCTACCCGGACATCTCCTCGCTGTACGCGGCGATCGGCGAGGGTCACGTCGCCGCGCAGAACATCGTGCAGAAGCTGGTGCAGGCGCTCGGCGGCGAGGAGGGTGCCACCGAGGACCTGGCCGAGACCGCCACGCCGACGCACGACACCCGCCGGGCGGCGCGCCGTCGGGCCAAGGGCGACCCGGGCGTCATCGTCAAGGGCGTCGAGGACGTCTGGGTCAAGCTGTCGCGGTGCTGCACCCCGGTGCCGGGCGACCCGATCGTCGGCTTCGTCACCCGCGGCAACGGCGTCTCGGTGCACCGCGCCGACTGCGTCAACGTGGAGGCGCTCAGCCAGCAGCCCGAGCGGATGATCGAGGTCGAGTGGGCGGCCACCCAGTCGTCCGTCTTCCTGGTGGCCATCCAGGTCGAGGCGCTGGACCGCTCCCGGCTCCTCTCGGACGTCACCCGGGTCCTCTCCGACCAGCACGTCAACATCCTGTCGGCGGCGGTGCAGACCTCCCGCGACCGGGTGGCGATGAGCCGCTTCACCTTCGAGATGGGCGACCCGAAGCACCTCGGCCACGTCCTGAAGGCGGTCCGCGGGGTGGAGGGCGTCTACGACGTCTACCGGGTCACCTCGGCCCGCAAGTAGGACCGGGCAGGGACGGGCAACGCGAAAGGGCCCCGGGAGTTCCCGGGGCCCTTCGTCGTGTCCGGCGGCGGTGGATCAGCCGCTGAACTCCTCCTGGCTGCGGTGCGCCTGCTCCAGCAGGGTCTGCACGCCGGCCAGCTCGGACTCCAGCTTGGCGATCTTGCCGGTGTTACCGGCCGCGCGGGCCTTGTCCAGGTCGGCCTGGATCTTCTCGGCCTTGGTCTCGAAGAGGCCGACCATGCCGGCGGCGCGCGCCTTGGCCTCCGGGTTCGAGCGCTTCCACTCGCTGTCCTCGGCCTCGCGGATCGCCCGCTCGACGGTGTTCAGCCGGGCGTCCAGCTTCGGGCGGGCGTCGCGCGGCACGTGCCCGATCGCCTCCCAGCGCTCGTTGACGTCGCGCAGCGCGGCCTTGGCGGCCTTCAGGTCGGTGATCGGCAGGATCGCCTCGGCCTCGGCCGCCAGCACCTCCTTGAGCTTCTGGTTCTCGACCTGCTCGGCGTCCCGCTCGCTGAACACGGCGGAGCGGGCCTGGAAGAAGACGTCCTGGGCGCCGCGGAACCGCGCCCACAGCTCGTCCTCGATGTCGCGCTGGGCGCGCCCGGCGGCCTTCCAGCGCGCCATCAGGTCGCGGTAGCGGGCCGCGGTCTCGCCCCACTCGGTGGACGAGGAGAGCGCCTCGGCCTCGGTGACCAGCCGCTCCTTGGTGGCCCGGGCCTGGTCGCGCTCGGCGTCCAGGGTCGCGAAGTGGGCCTTGCGGTGCTTCGAGAAGACCGAGCGGGCGTGCGAGAACCGGTGCCACAGCTCGTCGTCGCTCTTGCGGTCCAGCCGGGGCAGGCCCTTCCAGGTGTCCACCAGCGCGCGCAGCCGGTCCCCGGCCTCGCGCCACTGGGTGGACTCGGCGAGCCGCTCGGCCTCCGCGACCAGCTCCTCCTTGGCCGCACGGGTCTCGTCCTGCGCCTTGGCGCGGGCCGCCTTGCGCTCCTCGCGGCGGCTCTCGATGTCACCGGCGAGCGTGTCCAGCCGCTTGGCCAGCGCGTCCAGGTCGCCGACCGCGTGCCCCTCGGTCACCTGCGCGCGCAGGTGGTCCAGCGCGGCCTGGGCGTCCTTGGCGGCCAGGTCGGTGGTGCGCACCCGCTTCTCCAGCAGGCCGATCTCCACCTCGATGCCCTGGTACTTGCGCTCGAAGTAGGCGAGAGCCTCCTCGGGCGAGCCGGCCTGCCAGGAACCCACGACACGTTCGCCGTCGGCCGTCCTGACGTAGACCGTGCCCTGCTCGTCGACACGGCCCCACGGGTCGCTGCTCATAGCGCGTCCTCCACATGACGTCGCGCCCGCGCCGGGGCGGTACGCGTACGTCGTCCACAGTTGATGTGCGGCGGACCGATGGGTCCGCCGTCCCGTCCGCCGTGCTTTGCTGCCGAGGGTGACGGCCGGCGGGTCTGGGCACCCTACACAACGCCAACATAGGCGACCAGGCCCGGTGCTGTCCGCATCCGGGCCGGGCGATTTCGGGCCGGGACCGCGCCGGCGCGCCGTGCGGGCGTTCGCGGCGCGGTCCCGGTGCGGGTCAACCCTTCGCGGCGGTCACCGAGTTGAGGGTGACGTCGGCCATCGGGTGGCCGTCCGTCCCGCCCTCCAGGGTGCCCGCGGCGGCGATCTTCTGGAGCACGTCCAGACCGCCGGTGATCTTGCCGAACGGGGTGTAGTTCGGGCCGAGCTGGGTGTCCTTGTAGACCAGGAAGAACTGGCTGCCGTTGGTGCCCGGGCCGGAGTTGGCCATCGCCAGGGTGCCCGCCGGGTACGTCGCACCGGTCAGGTTCTCGTCGGCGAACTTGTAACCGGGGCCGCCGGTGCCGCCCGGGTTGGTCGCGCTGGCGGTCGGGTCGCCGCACTGCAGCACGTAGATGCCGCCGGTGGTCAGCCGGTGGCACTTGGTGTGGTCGAAGTACTGCTGGCCGGCCAGGAAGGCGAAGGAGTTCACCGTGTGCGGCGCCTTGGCCGCGTCCAGCGAGAGCGTCACCTTGCCGCAGTTGGTGTCCAGGGTCGCCGTGTAGCCGCCGGCGGCGTCGATGCTCATGGCCGGCTCGGTCTGCCACTGCTTGCCGTTCGGCGTGCCCGGCGCCGGGTCGGCGCAGCCCTCGACCGGCTTGCGGGTCGGGGTGGTGGGCTCCTCGGTGGCGGTCGGCGCGGCCTGCGCGGAGGACGTGGTGTCCTTCTTGTCGTCCGAGTCGAAGGCACCCGTGCCCACCAGGGCACCGCCACCGGCCAGCACGACCACGGCGAGCGAGCTGCCGAGGATGGTGTTGCGACGCCGGCGCGCGGCGTGGACCTCGGCCCGGCGCTGCGCCTGGCGCTCGTACTTCTCGCGGGCGAGCTGCCGCCGCCGCTGTTCGCTGGTGACCACCGGCCGTGTCTCCTACATGGGTGCTGTCGGCCCCGCACTGTCCAGGGGCGGACAAGGGGGGATCGTGTGCGGATGCTGAAGCGGATCATCGCATCCATCGGCGGCCAAGTGTAGGGACCGCGGCTGTAAGAACGCGGTGAACCTGTCAGGACGAAGTGAACCTGTCACCCCTATCTGGTTCGCAACCGGACCCGGACCGCCGGTAGGCTTCCGTTACACCACATCGTGTAGCCGCATCCCGCAGCCGCCACGGCCGACCCGAATCACGAAGGACGCGCGTTGTTCATCGCCGGATTCCCCGCTGGAGCCTGGGGCACCAACTGCTACCTGGTCGCACCGGCCGCCGGCGAGGAGTGCGTCATCGTGGACCCGGGCCACCAGGCCGCCCGCGGCGTGGAGGAGCTGGTCCGCGAGCACCGGCTGAAGCCGGTCGCGGTCGTCCTCACCCACGGCCACATCGACCACGTCGCCTCGGTGGTCCCGGTCTGCGGCGCGCGCGGCGTGCCGGCCTGGATCCACCCCGAGGACCGCTACATGATGGCCGACCCGGAGAAGGCGCTCGGCCGCTCCCTCGGCACCCAGCTGATGGGCGAGCTCACCGTCGGCGAGCCCGACGACGTGCGCGAGCTCACCGACGGCAGCGTGCTGGAGCTGGCCGGTCTGAAGCTCACCGTCGACCACGCCCCCGGCCATACCAAGGGGTCGGTGACGTTCCGGACGCCCGGTGCCGAGGACCTCCCTCCGGTGCTCTTCTCGGGTGACCTGCTCTTCGCCGGCTCCATCGGGCGCACGGACCTCCCGGGCGGAGACGGCGAGGCGATCCTGCGGTCGCTGGCCCGGGTGTGCCTGCCCCTCGACGACGCGACCGTGGTCCTCTCCGGCCACGGCGGACAGACCACCATCGGCCGCGAGCGCGCCACCAACCCCTACCTCCGACAGGCGGCGGGAGCGCTCGGCGCCCCAGCCTTCCCGCGACGAGGAATGTGACGGAAGAGAAGTTGAGCACCTTCACCGCCCCCAAGGGCACCTACGACCTGCTGCCCCCCAGCTCCGCGACCTTCCTGGCGATCCGCGAGCGGATCGCCGCGCCGGCCCGCCGGGCCGGCTACGGCTACATCGAGACCCCGGTCTTCGAGGACGTGAAGCTCTTCTCCCGCGGCGTCGGCGAGTCCACCGACATCGTCAGCAAGGAGATGTACAGCCTCACCACCAAGGGCGGCGACGAGCTCGCGCTGCGCCCCGAGGGCACCGCCTCGGTGCTGCGCGCCGCGCTCCAGGCCAACCTGCACAAGCAGGGCAACCTCCCGGTCAAGCTCTGGTACTCCGGCTCCTACTACCGCTACGAGCGGGCGCAGAAGGGCCGCTACCGCCAGTTCTCGCAGGTCGGTGCCGAGGCGATCGGCGCCGAGGACCCGGCCCTGGACGCCGAGCTGATCATCCTGGCCGACGACGCCTTCCGCTCGCTGGGCCTGAGCAACTACTCGCTGCTGCTCAACAGCCTCGGCGACAAGCAGTGCCGCCCGGTCTACCGGGCCGCGCTGGTCGAGTTCCTCGCCGGCCTCGACCTGGACGAGGACACCCGCCGCCGGGCCGAGATCAACCCGCTGCGCGTGCTGGACGACAAGCGCGAGTCGGTGCAGGCCCAGCTCGGCGGCGCGCCGATGCTGCGCGACTTCCTCTGCGAGGAGTGCAAGGCCTACGACGAGAAGGTCCGCGAGCTGCTCACCGCCAACGGCGTGGCCTTCGTCGACGACCCCAAGCTGGTCCGCGGGCTGGACTACTACACCCGCACCACCTTCGAGTTCGTGCACAACGGCCTCGGCGCGCAGTCCGCGATCGGCGGCGGCGGCCGCTACGACGGACTCTCCGAGATGATCGGCGGCCCCGCGCTGCCGTCCGTCGGCTGGGCCCTCGGCGTGGACCGCAGCTACCTGGCGATGGAGGCCGAGGGCGTCGTCCTCGACCTGCCGGCCGCCACCTCCGTCTACGCCGTCGCGCTCAGCGACGAAGCCAAGAACGTCCTCTTCGCCAAGGTGGTCGAGCTGCGCCGCGAGGGCGTCGCCACCGACCTCGCCTTCGGCGTCAAGGGCATCAAGAACGCGATGAAGTCCGCGGACCGTTCCGGCGCCCGCTTCGCCGTGCTCGCCGGTGAGCGGGACCTCGCCGACGGCGTCGTCCAGCTCAAGGACATGACCACCGGCGAGCAGAACCCCGTCGCCCTCGACGCTCTCGTCACCACCCTGAAGGAGAAGCAGCTGTGATCCGCACGCACGACGCGGGCACGCTCCGCCCGGAGCACGCAGGCACCACCGTCACCCTGGCCGGCTGGGTCGCCCGCCGCCGAGACCACGGCGGCGTGGCCTTCATCGACCTGCGGGACGCCTCCGGCACCGTGCAGATCGTGGTCCGCGACCTCGACTCGGTGCACGGCCTGCGCGCCGAGTACTGCGTCAAGGTCGTCGGCGACGTCCGCGTGCGGCCCGAGGGCAACGAGAACCCGGACATCCCGACCGGCGCCGTCGAGGTCGTGGTCAGCGAGATCGAGGTGCTCTCCGAGGCCGCCCCGCTGCCCTTCCCGGTCGCCGAGTACGAGCCCGGTACGGTCAACGAGGAGGTCCGCCTCCGCTACCGCTACCTGGACCTGCGCCGCGAGGGCCCGGCCAAGGGCCTGCGCCTGCGCTCCAAGGTCAACAACATCATCCGCCGGGTGATGGAGGAGAATGACTACCTCGACATCGAGACGCCGTACCTCACCCGCTCCACCCCCGAGGGCGCCCGCGACTTCCTCGTCCCGGTCCGCCTGCAGCCCGGCCACTGGTACGCGCTGCCGCAGTCGCCCCAGCTGTTCAAGCAGCTGCTGATGGTGGCCGGCATGGAGCGGTACTACCAGATCGCGCGCTGCTTCCGCGACGAGGACTTCCGCGCCGACCGCCAGCCGGAGTTCACCCAGCTGGACATCGAGGCCTCCTTCGTCGACCAGGAGGACGTCCTGGCCCTCGGCGAGAAGATCGTCGGCTCGATCTGGCGCGACGTGCACGGGTACGAGATCCCCAACCCGCTGCCCCGGATGACCTACGCGGACGCGATGTCCCGCTACGGCTCCGACAAGCCGGACGTCCGCTTCGGCCAGGAGCTCACGGACCTCACCGAGTACTTCAAGGGCACCGCGTTCCGCGTCTTCCAGGCCCCGTACGTCGGCGCCGTGGTCATGCCCGGCGGCGCCTCGCAGCCCCGCAAGGCGCTCGACGCCTGGCAGGACTGGGCCAAGGCGCGCGGCGCCCGCGGCCTGGCCTACGTGGTCATCGACGCCGAGACCGGCGAGCTGCGCGGCCCCGTCGCCAAGAACCTCTCCGAGGAGCACCTGGCCGGCCTGGCCGCCGCCGCGGGGGCCAAGAACGGCGACGCGATCTTCTTCGCGGCCGGCAAGGAGCGCCCCTCGCAGGAGCTGCTCGGCGCCGCCCGCCTGGAGATCGGCCGCCGCTGCGAGCTGATCGACGAGTCGCAGTGGGCCTTCCTCTGGGTCGTCGACTTCCCGATGTTCGAGCCGATCGAGGACGACAAGGGCGAGTTCCAGGGCTGGCACGCGGTGCACCACCCGTTCACCGCCCCGACCGCCGAGTCGCTCGCCACCTTCGACACCGACCCGGGCTCGGCGCTCTCCAACGCCTACGACCTGGTCCTCAACGGCTCGGAGCTGGGCGGCGGTTCGATCCGTATCCACCAGCGGGACGTGCAGAAGCGGGCGTTCGACGCGATCGGCCTCTCCGAGGAGGAGGCGGCCTCGCAGTTCGGCTTCCTGCTGGACGCCTTCAACTACGGCCCGCCGCCGCACGGTGGCGTCGCCTTCGGCCTCGACCGGATCGTCACCCTGCTCGGCGGGTACGACACCATCCGGGACGTCATCGCCTTCCCGAAGACGTCCACCGGCGGTGACCCGCTGACCGGTGCCCCGACGCCGATCACCCCGGCGCAGCGCCGCGAGGCCGGCGTCGACGCCCAGCCGAAGGTCCGCGAGGACGCCAAGGCCGCCGAGGCCAAGTCCGAGGCCCAGCCCAAGGCCTGACGCTCAATCGGCTAACCTTTCACGGCCCCGGACGGCACACCCGCCGTCCGGGGCCGGTCCACAACGGTGTGCGACGGAGAGAGGCTTCCCCCATGAAGGTCAGCACCAGAATCGAGTGTCCCGAGGACGCGCCCGCCACCAGACGGGTCCACATGGCCGCCTTCCCCGGCCCCGACGAGGCCGACCTGGTGGACGCGCTGCGCCGCGACCCCGCCTGGCTGCCCGGGCTGTCCCTGGTCGCGGTGGACGAGACCGGGCTGGTGGTCGGCCACGCGCTGCTCACCCGGCTGCGGGTCGGCGACGGCCCGGGCCTCGCGCTGGCGCCCGTCGCGGTCGCCCCGGAGTGGCAGCGCAAGGGTGTCGGCGAGCTGGTCGTGCGGGCCGCGCTGACGGCCGCGGAGGAGGCGGCGGAGAAGCTCGTCGTCGTCCTCGGCGATCCGGACTACTACGGCAGGTTCGGCTTCACCCCGGCCGGGCAGCACGAGGTCACCGGTCCGTTCGAGGTGCCGGAGGCCTACTTCCAGGCGCTCGCCCTGCCGGCGTACGACGGCGGCCCGCGCGGCCTCTGCCGCTACCCGGAGCCCTTCGAGGCGGTCTAGCCGGACTGGCCCGGGACCGCCGGGCCGGCCGAGAACCCGACGGTGGCCCGGCAGCTGCGCACGAACGCGGCCATGGCGGGCGTGAGTTCCCGGTCCTTCGGCCAGTACAGCCCGACCTGGCTCGGGCTCAACCCCCGCACGGGCCGGTACGCGACATCCTCCCGCGCCGCCAGCCTGCTCATCGCCTCCGGGGCGAAACCGATGCCCTGGCCGCACACCACCGCGGCCAGCCACTCGTCGGAGTTGTGCGCCACCGCGCCGATCCGCACCGGTCGCCCGCCCCGCTCCCGGACCGCCAACCAGTAGTCGCGCCACTGTCCGGCCTCCAACGGGATCGCCACGAAGGGCTCGTCCAGGAGCTCCCCGAACTCGATCACGTCGTGGCCGGCCAGCCGGTGCCCGGCCGGCAGCGCCGCACAACGCGGCTCCTCGCCCAGCACCGCGACGTTGTACTGCTCGGAGAGCGACGGCGGCGCGTGCCAGAGCGTCAGGTCGATCTCCCCGCTGGCCAGGCCCGAGGTCGGGTCGAACCAGCTGTTCTGCCGCAGCTCGACCTGCCAGCCGGGCATCCGCCGGGTGAAGTCCGTCACCGTCCTGCGGGTCATCAGATTGATGGTGCCGCCCTCGAAGCCCACCCGCAGCGTCGAGCCCTGCTCGGCCGCCGCCGCCCGGGTGGCGCGCAGCGCGTCGTCCCAGCCGGCCAGCATCGGGCCGGTGCGCTCGGCCAGCGCCCGGCCGGCGTGGGTGGGCGCCATGCCGCGGCGCGAGCGCTCGAACAGCTCCACCCCGAGCAGGGTCTCCAGCTGGCGGATCTGCTTGGTGAGGGTCGGCTGCGAGACGAACAGCCGGGCCGCCGCGGCCGTCAGCTGGCCCTCCTCGCAGACCGCGGCGAAGCTGCGCAGCAGTCGGGTGTCCACATCCATGCCCCAAGGTTATGGAACGGGATATTGGACCGGCCCGGCAGGTCTGGGACAAGGTTGATCGCTCGGCCCTCGCGGCCGGGCCACGGGGGAGCCCGGCAGCGGCGGTTCAGGGGGCCGCCGCTGCCGGACCGGCGCCGACGACCTGCGCGAACCCCGTCTTGCGCCTACGGTGAGTGCTCATCAGCCTTTGCCGAACGGAGGCACCCAGGTGGCAGCCAAGGCCGAGCGCGTCACCGGCACGGAGCCGGAGCACCAGCAGGAGCGGCTGGCGAAGAAGCCGTACGAGCGGGAGCTGCTGAGGCTCCAGAACGAGCTGGTGAAGCTCCAGGAGTGGGTGCGCGCCGAGGGCGCCCGGCTGGTGGTCGTCTTCGAGGGGCGCGACGCGGCCGGCAAGGGCGGCGCGATCAAGCGGGTGACGGAGTTTCTGAACCCGCGCATCGCCCGGGTGGCGGCACTGCCGACCCCCACCGAGCGCCAGCGCACCCAGTGGTACTTCCAGCGGTACGTCGAGCAGCTGCCGGCCGCCGGGGAGATCGTGCTCTTCGACCGCAGCTGGTACAACCGGGCCGGCGTCGAGAAGGTGATGGGCTTCTGCACGCCCGAGGAGTACTGGCAGTTCCTGCGCCAGTGCCCGACCTTCGAGCAGATGCTGATCGAGGCGGGCATCCTGCTGCGCAAGTACTGGTTCTCGGTGAGCGACACCGAGCAGGAACGGCGGTTCCGGGCCCGGCTGGAGGACCCGATGCGCCGCTGGAAGCTCTCCCCGATGGACATCGAGTCGATCAGCCGCTGGGAGGACTACTCGCGGGCCAAGGACGAGATGTTCATCCACACCGACACCCCGGACTCGCCGTGGAACGTGGTGGAGAGCGACGACAAGCGCCGGGCCCGGATCAACATGATCGCCCACCTGCTCTCCACCGTCCCGTACCGCGAGGTGGCCCCGCGCAGGATCGAGCTGCCGCCCCGGCCGCGCTCGCGCGGCTACCAGCGGCCGCCGCGCGACCTGCAGACCTACGTGCCGGACCACGCGGCGGGGATCGGGTAGCGGCTGCTCCGAACGGCTCCTCGGCGTTGCCGAGTCCCGGTGCGGAGCGTGCGATGGGACGTGCTCACGAAGGCGCGGGCGCCCGCCGCGGTGCCCGCCGAATGGCAGGAGACCCGTCCATGTTCGTTCGTACCGTCTACGCGACCGGTGACCCGGCCAAGCTCGACCAGACCCTCGACGGGCTGCGCGCCGAGGCGGTCGGACTGCTCTCCGGGCGGCCCGGCTACCGGGGCTACGGCCTGTTCGCCAACCGGGAGCTCGGCATCCTCACCATGGGTTCCTGGTGGGAGAGCGAGCAGGCGGAACGGGACAGCGAGGCGCAGCTGAGCGGGCGGCGCGCGGAACTGCTGGCACCGTTCGGGGGGACGGTGACCCAGGACCGCTGGGAGGCCGTGGTCGCCGCCCGGCCGGTCCGGGTCGGCCCGGGCGCCTGGTTCCGGCTGACCAAGTTCGACGTCGGCCGCGCGCAGGCCGACCGGGTGGCCGCCGCCTTCCGCGAGGGGGCGCTGCCCGCGTTGCAGCGCATCGACGGGTTCCTCGGCGGCTCCATGCTGCTCAACGCCGAGGACGAGCGCGGTTCGGTGGGCCTCCTCTTCGCCGACAAGGCCGCCCTGGTGGCCTCCCGCGGCCCGGTCGCGCAGGCCCGTACGAAGGCGGTGGCCGCGGGCGGGTCGACCCTGCGCTCGCTGGAGGAGTTCGAGGTCGTCCTGCTGGACCTCCCGCAGCGGCCGTAGGGAGGCCGGGGCTGTCGGTCGGCTCGCATAGGCTTCCGGTGTGGACGAACCGGACCTCTTCACCGCCGCCGCCGAGGAACGCCAGGCCAAGGAGCCCGGCCGGGCCCCGCTCGCCGTACGGATGCGCCCGCACACCCTCGACGAGGTCGCCGGGCAGCGGCAGCTGCTGAAGCCCGGCTCGCCGCTGCGCCGGCTCGTCGCGGGCTCGCGCGGCCCGGCGGCGACCAGCTCGGTGATCCTCTGGGGCCCGCCCGGCACCGGCAAGACCACCCTGGCCCACGTGATCAGTCAGGCCGTCGAGGGCCGCTTCGTCGAGCTGTCCGCGATCACCGCGGGCGTCAAGGAGGTCCGCGCGGTCATCGAGGGCGCCCGCCGGGCGGTCGGCATGAGCGGCAAGGAGACGGTGCTCTTCCTGGACGAGATCCACCGCTTCTCCAAGGCCCAGCAGGACTCGCTGCTGCCCGCCGTGGAGAACCGCTGGGTCACCCTGATCGCCGCGACCACCGAGAACCCGTACTTCTCGGTGATCTCCCCGCTGCTGTCGCGCTCGCTGCTGCTCACCCTGGAGTCGCTGACCGACGAGGACGTCCGCGCCCTGCTGCACCGCGCGGTGGCCGACGAGCGCGGCCTGGAGGGCGCGCTGGAGCTCACCGCGGAGGCCGAGGACCACCTGGTCCGGCTGGCCGGCGGGGACGCCCGGCGGGCGCTCACCACGCTGGAGGCGGCGGCCGGGGCGGCCCTGGAGAAGGGCGAGGCGAGCATCACGCTGGCCACCACCGAGACGGCCGTCAACCAGGCCGCGGTGCGTTACGACAAGGACGGCGACCAGCACTACGACGTGGCCAGCGCGCTGATCAAGTCGATCCGGGGCAGTGACGTGGACGCCACCCTGCACTACCTGGCCCGGATGATCGAGGCGGGGGAGGACCCTCGGTTCATCGCCCGGCGGCTGATGATCTCGGCCAGCGAGGACGTCGGCCTGGCCGATCCCACGGCGCTGGCCACGGCGGTCGCGGCGGCCCAGGCGGTGGCGCTGATCGGCTTCCCGGAGGCGCGGATCATCCTCTCCCAGGCGGCGATCGCGTTGGCGCTGGCACCCAAGTCCAACGCCGCCTACCTGGCCATCGACGCGGCGCTGACGGACGTCCGGCAGGGCCTGGCGGGTGCGGTGCCGCCGCACCTGCGGGACGCGCACTACGGCGGCGCGGGCAAGCTCGGGCACGGCCAGGGCTACCAGTACCCGCACGACCTCCCGGAGGGCATCGCGGCGCAGCAGTACGCGCCGGACGCCGTGCACGGCAAGGCGTACTACCGGCCGACCCGGCACGGCGGAGAGGCCCGGTACGCGGACATCGTGGAGTGGACCAGGGGCCGCCTCAAGGGCGAGTGACCGGCCGGGGAGGCCGGGAGGCACGGGGGCGTACCCGAGCGGGGCCGGTACCCCGCCGAGGGCCAGACCCTCGCCCGCATTGAGGTCGCCCCGCCCCGCGCCGAACCCGCCCCGAGCCGAAGGGCCGCGCCGGTGCCGAAAGGGAGGAGCGAGGACGCCCCGAGATGAGGGTCCCCCCGGCCGAAGGCTGGGGGAGAGGGGCGTTGGAGCGACGACCGTCGGCACCGGGTCAAGCGGCCCGGAGGTGAGCGGGCGAAATCGCAGCGTATACTCGTGCGGAGTGCCGTGTCCCGGGCGCGGCGGCAGGGGAGACCCTGACCGACCGGCCGCACCAGCGGGGCAATGGCCGCGGCCTCCCTCGGGAGGCCCCAGGAGCGTCGCGCACCGTTTCGGTGTCGCGTGCAGCCCACCAACTCCGGTTCGGTGGGCCACTCGTGTGCTTGCACATTCGTGCCCGGCCTCGGAGAGCGGCTGATCGCACTGCCCTCGGGCGGTGGGGTTGTCTCCGGACCGCGAGAAGCGACCTCCGTCAACACCTGGTGAAGCCGTATTCGTAAGCAAGGAAGGTTTGGTTCATGGCGAACCAGAAGCGTCCCAAGGTCAAGATCGCGCGTGCGCTCGGCGTGCCGCTGACCCCGAAGTCCGTCAAGTACTTCGAGGCCCGCCCGTACCCGCCCGGCCAGCACGGCCGTGGCCGCAAGCAGAACTCGGACTACAAGGTCCGTCTGCTGGAGAAGCAGCGTCTGCGCGCTCAGTACGACCTGAGCGAGAAGCAGATGGCGCGCGCGTTCGACCGCGCGAAGAAGGCCGAGGGCAAGACCGGTGAGGCGCTCGTCGCCGAGCTGGAGACCCGTCTGGACTCCCTGGTGCTGCGTTCGGGCATTGCCCGCACCATCTACCAGGCCCGCCAGATGGTCGTCCACGGTCACATCGAGGTCAACGGCGGCAAGGTCAACAAGCCGTCGTACCAGATGAAGCCGGGCTTCGTCGTGACTGTTCGCGAGCGCAGCAAGGAGAAGGTCCCGTTCCAGGTCGCCCGTGAGGGTGGCTACGCGGGCGAGGGCCAGACCCCGAAGTACCTCGAGGTCAACCTGAAGGCCCTGGCCTTCCGCCTGGACCGCGCGCCGCAGCGCAAGGAGGTCCCGGTGATCTGCGACGAGCAGCTCGTCGTCGAGTACTACTCGCGCTGACCCGCGGGCGGTACGCCTGTCGTACCACTGCGAGCCCCCGCCGCCCTTCCGGGCGGCGGGGGCTCGTTTCTTTTCGCCGTTACCGGCTCAGTCGTCCTCGCCGGTCATCGCGGCGGCCAGCCGCAGGTGCGGGCGGGCCTCCTCGGCGCGGCCCTGGCGCTCCAGGGTGCGGCCCAGCATCAGCCGGGCGTAGTCCTCGGCCGGGTGGGAGTCCAGGATGCGGCGCAGTTCGGCCTCGGCGCGGGGGAGCTGGGCCGAGTGGTAGTAGCTGCGGGCCAGCAGCAGCCGGACGGAGAGGTTGGCCGGCTCCTCGGCGAGGACGCCCTCCAGCATGCGGGCGGCGTCGGAGTACGCCTTGGAGTCGAAGTAGAACGTCGCGAGGCGGTACTCGTCGGCGGCGGTGTGGATGGTCACGGGTGCTCCTTCCGGTGCCCGCCCGGCCGGGGTGCCGGGCGTGGTGCCGACCGCTGTAGCAATGGACAAGATTCAACTATTCCTGGCCGGTGAGGGCTGCGGCGCCGGCGGTACCGGACGGGGGCCCGGCAGCGCCCCGGGGCCGCCCGCGCGGCCGTCCCCGCCGAGCGCCCGGCGGACGGCGGCGTCGAGGTCCAGCCGGGCCCCGCGGTCGAAGTACTCGGTGAACTCCTGCTCGGTCAGCCCGGCTCTGGCCCGCTCCTCGCAGCGCCGGTGGGGGCCGTTGAAGGTGCGCGAGCCGAAGAACGGCTTGCCCACCGCCTGCCAGATCCGGTGCGCGGCGCCCTGCAGCACCCGGGCCTCGCGCAGGTCGCCCGGCCGGCCCGGCCCGGTGGGCTCGGTCTCCAGCAGTGCCAGCAGGTCGATCGCCAGCACGATGCCCAGCAGGTCGTGGAAGAGGTGGTTGAGCCGGACGCTCTCCCGGGCCCGCGCGCGGGCCAGCCGCACCTCGCCGTCCATCCAGTGCGAGTACCCGAGCGCGTACAGCCCGTAGGCGTACGCCCACTGCTCGCCGTGCTCCTCGCACAGCTCGCGGACCTGGCCCAGCCAGAACTCGCCGCTCTCCTGGTCGCCCTGGAACAGGTAGGCGATGCCGAGCTCGAACATGGCCATCAGGACGTTGCTGTTCAGCTCGCCGATCGTCCGGTAGTGCCAGAGCGCCTCCTCGAAGAGTTCGGCCGCGCGGGCCGGCTCGTCACCGATCAGGGCCGCGCAGCCCTGCCGGTGGACGGCGTAGGCGAGCGCCCGGTCGTCGCCGGTGTCCAGCGCCTGGCGGCGGCACTCCTCCAGCGCCGGGCGGGCGGTGAGCAGGTCGCCCTGGAGGGTCGCCATGTAGCCGGTGACCCAGAGCGCCTTGGCGCGGGCCTCGGTCGGCTCGGGGTCGAGGGCGAGCGCGCGGTCCAGCCAGTGCCGGCCCTCGCCGAGGTGGCCGCAGCCGACCCAGTAGAACCAGAGCGTGCCCGCCAGCAGCAGGGCGAGCTGCTCCTCGCCCGGCTCGGCCAGGCAGAACTCCAGCGCCGCGCGGAGGTTGGGGTGGGCGAGTTCGGTGCGCTCGGCGGTCTCGGCCTGTCGGGGGCCGAACCACTCGACCTCGCCCCAGGTGGCCACGCCCAGGTACCAGTCGCGGTGGCGGCGCAGCAGCCGCTGCTCCTCGCCGGCCGCGCGCAGCCACTGCAGGCCGTACTCGCGCAGGGTGTCCAGCAGCCGGAACCGGACGCCGCAGGTGTTCCCGTCCTCGGGCCGGGGGTCGCAGGACGCCTCCACCCGCAGCACCACGGACTTGTTGATCAGCTCGGACAGCAGATCGAGCAGGTCGTCCGGTTCGATGCCCTCGCCGGCGCAGACGTACTCGGCGGCCTCCAGGTCGAAGCTCCCCGCGAAGACCGACAGGCGCGCCCAGAGCAAACGTTCCTGCACCGTGCAGAGCTCGTGACTCCAGCCGATCGTCGTGCGTAACGTCTGGTGGCGCGGCAGGGCCGTCCGGGCGCCGCCGGTGAGCAGCCGGAACCGGTCGTTCAGCCGGGCGTCGATCTGCTCCACCGAGAGCGCGCGCAGCCGGCCGGCGGCCAGCTCCACGGCCAGCGGGATGCCGTCCAGCCGGCGGCAGAGCTGGGCGATCCCGTCGGCGGAGGCCGTGGTGACCTCGAAGGAGGGCAGCACCGCCCGGGCCCGGTCGGCGAACAACTGCACCGCGTCCGGCAGCGTGCCCGGGCCGACCGGGCCGACCGGCAGCGGCGCCAGGATCAGCAGGTGCTCGCCCGAGGCGCGCAGCGCCGCCCGGCTGGTGGCCAGCACCCGCAGGCCCGGCAGCGCCCGCAGCAGCGTGTCGGCCAGCTCCGCGCAGGCGTCCACCAGGTGCTCGCAGCCGTCCAGCACGATCAGCATCCGGCGGCCGGCGAGGTGCTCGGTCAGCACGTCCAGCGGCGGCCGGGCGGTGCCGTCGGTCAGCCGCAGGGCCTCCAGCACGGCGTGGCCGAGCAGGAGCCGGTCCTGCACGGGGGCGATCTCGACCAGCCAGGTGCCGTCCGGGAAGGCACCGGCCGCCCGGGCCGCCGCGCGCAGGGCCAGCCTGCTCTTGCCCACGCCGCCCGGCCCGGTCACCGTCACCAGCCGGGCGGCGGCCAGCAGCCGGGCCAGCTCGGCCAGCTCCTGCCGCCGTCCGACGAAGCTGGTCACCTCCGCCGGCAGGCGGCCGGGCGCCGGCTCCCGCCGCGCCGCCGCCCGGGGCTGTGCTGTCGAGTCGCCGGCCAAGCGCTGCTCCCGTCTCCGGGCCCGGACCTTCGCGGTCCGGGCGTGCCCGCTGGCCGTCCAGGCGACGGCCCGTGTGGCAGAACGAGGTGACCGGCGGGTGGGTTACGCGCGCGGCTCGCACACCCGACCGGATCCGCCCGGCGGGCCCGGGGACGCCCCCGGCCGATATCCGGTCCGGAAACCGGCCGTGGTCGCGATAGGGTCTCCTTCGGAGAACAGCAAGGCGAGGGAGCGCGCAAGGTGTCCGTGGGAGAGCTGGCCGGGTTGCTCGTCGCCGTCTTCTGGGCGGTCCTGGTCACCCTGCTCGCCGTCGTCCTGGTGCGGCTCTCGCGGGTCCTCAAGGAGGCCGCCGTCCTGGTCTCCGCCGTCACCGAGCAGGCCGTGCCGCTGCTGACCGAAGCCGGCGCCGCCGTGCGCAGTGCCAACGAGCAGTTGGAACGGGTGGACGAGATCACCGCCAACGTGCAGGACGCCGCCGCCAACGCCAACGCGCTCTCCTCCACCGTCGCGGCCACCCTGGGCGGGCCGCTGGTCAAGGTCGCGGCCTTCAGCTACGGCGTCCGCAAGGCCGTCGCCAAGCAGAACGGCACTCTGCCGCTGCCCGCCCAGCCGGGCGAGCGCGAGGAGCTGGCCCGGCTGATCCGGGCCGAGGTGCGCGCCGCGACCGCGGCCAAGAGCGGCCTGTTCGCCCGGGTCCGGCGTGCGGTGAGGGGCTGACGGCATGGTGCGACGCATCTTCTGGATGGCGGTCGGCGCCGGTGCCACCGTCTGGGCCATGAACAAGGCCAACGAGGCCGTGCACCGGCTCACCCCGGACAGCCTCTCCGGCACCGCCGCGCGCGGTGCGCTGCACCTCGGCGACGCGGCCAAGCGGTTCGCCCAGGACGTGAAGGCCGGCATGGCCGAGCGCGAGGAGCAACTGCGCGAGGACCTCGGACTGGACGGCACCGCCGTCGTCGAGCCCCGTCGTCGGCTCGCCCGCCCGTCGCCCGGCACCGCCCTTCCCGGGAAGCGCTCCGCGCTGCCCCCCTCACGCGAGCCCCGGTACCGAGCTATCTCGGCGGCGCCCGGCAGCCCGGCCGCCGCCCTGCCTCCGTCCAGCAGTGCCCGCGCATCGTCCGACGGTGCCCGCACCACCCCAGCCATCGAAAAGACGCCCGGCCGCGCACTGCCGCAGCCGGGCGGTACCCCGAACCGGAAGGACCAATAATGGAGTCGGCAGAGATCCGCCGCCGCTGGCTGCGCTTCTTCGAGGAGCGCGGCCACACCGTCGTTCCGTCGGCGTCCCTGGTCGCCGACGACCCCACCCTGCTGCTGGTCAACGCCGGCATGGTGCCCTTCAAGCCGTACTTCCTCGGCGAGGTCAAGCCGCAGTTCTCCCGGGCCACCAGCGTCCAGAAGTGCGTGCGCACCCTGGACATCGAGGAGGTCGGGAAGACCACCCGGCACGGCTCCTTCTTCCAGATGTGCGGCAACTTCTCCTTCGGCGACTACTTCAAGGAAGGGGCCATCAAGTTCGCGTGGGAACTGCTCACCACTCCCGTCGCGGACGGCGGCTACGGCCTGGAGAAGGAGAAGCTCTGGATCACCGTCTACAAGGACGACGACGAGGCCGAGCAGATCTGGCGCGACGTCATCGGCGTGCCCTCCGAGCGCATCCAGCGCCTCGGCATGAAGGACAACTTCTGGTCGATGGGCGTCCCCGGCCCCTGCGGCCCGTGCTCGGAGATCAACTACGACCGCGGCCCCGCGTACGGCGAGGAGGGCGGCCCGGCCGTCAACGGCGAGCGCTACCTGGAGATCTGGAACCTGGTCTTCATGCAGTACGAGCGCGGCCACGGTGACGGCAAGGACGGGTTCGAGATCCTCGGCGACCTGCCGAGCAAGAACATCGACACCGGTCTCGGCCTGGAGCGCCTCGCCGCCATCCTGCAGGGCGTCGACAACCTCTTCGAGATCGACACCAGCCGGATGATCCTCGACCGCGCCGCCGAGCTGACCGGCCACACCTACGGCGCCGACCACAAGGCGGACGTCTCGCTGCGCGTGGTCACCGACCACATCCGCACCGCGCTGATGCTGATCGGCGACGGCGTCACCCCCGGCAACGAGGGCCGCGGCTACGTGCTGCGCCGCATCCTGCGCCGGGCCATCCGCAACATGCGCCTGCTGGGCGCCACCGGTGTGGTCGCCAAGGACCTGACGGACGTCGCCATCAAGGCGATGGCCCCGCAGTACCCGGAGCTGGAGGCCGACCGCAAGCGGATCGAGACGGTCGTCGTCGGCGAGGAGGCGGCCTTCCTGCAGACCCTGAAGGCCGGCACCAGCCTGCTGGACACCGCGGTCACCGAGACCAAGCAGTCCGGCGGCGCGGTCCTCTCCGGCGAGCAGGCGTTCAAGCTGCACGACACCTACGGCTTCCCGATCGACCTCACCCTGGAGATGGCCGAGGAGCAGGGCCTCCAGGTGGACGAGGCCGGCTTCCGCCGCCTGATGCAGGAGCAGCGGGACCGCGCCAAGGCCGACGCCAAGGCCAAGAAGATGGGCCACGCCGACGTCGCCGCGTACCGCGAGGTCGCCGACAAGTCCGGTGCCAGCGTCTTCACCGGCTACAACCTCACCGAGGGCGAGGCCACCGTGGTCGGCCTGCTGGTGGACGGCGTCCCGGCGCCGGCCGCGAGCGAGGGCGACGAGGTCGAGATCATCCTCGACCGCACCCCGTTCTACGCCGAGGGCGGCGGCCAGCTCGCCGACCACGGCCGGATCCGGCTGGACTCCGGCGCGGTGGTGGAGATCCGCGACGTGCAGCAGCCCGTCCCGGGCGTGACCGTGCACTCCGGCGGTGTGCTGTTCGGCGAGGTCGTGCTCGGCGCCTCGGCGTACGCCACGATCGACGTGGAGCGCCGCCGGGCCATCGCCCGCGCCCACTCCGCCACCCACCTGACCCACCAGGCGCTGCGCGACGCGCTCGGCCCGACGGCCGCCCAGGCCGGCTCGGAGAACGCGCCGGGCCGCTTCCGCTTCGACTTCGGCTCGCCCGCCGCCGTGCCCGGCAGCGTGCTGGTCGACGTCGAGCAGAAGATCAACGACGTGCTGACCCGCGAGCTGGACGTCACCGCCGAGGTCATGACGATGGACCAGGCCCGCAAGGCCGGCGCCATCGCGATGTTCGGCGAGAAGTACGGCGACGAGGTCCGCGTCGTCACCATCGGGGACTTCTCCAAGGAGCTCTGCGGTGGCACGCACGTCGGCAACACCGCCCAGCTGGGCCTGGTGAAGCTGCTCGGCGAGTCCTCGATCGGCTCCGGCGTGCGCCGCGTCGAGGCGCTGGTCGGCGTGGACGCCTACAAGTTCCTCGCCCGCGAGCACACCGTGGTCGCCCAGCTGACCGACCTGGTCAAGGGCCGCCCGGAGGAGCTGCCGGAGAAGATCTCGGGCATGCTCGCCAAGCTCAAGGACGCCGAGAAGGAGATCGAGCGCTTCCGCGCCGAGAAGGTCCTGGCCGCCGCGGCGGGCCTGGCCGACTCCGCCGAGGACGTCCAGGGCATCGCCGTGGTGGCAGCCCGGGTCGCCGACGGCACCGGTGCCGACGAGCTGCGCAAGCTGGTCCTGGACGTGCGCGGCCGGCTCGGCGCGCGCCCGGCCGTGGTCGCCGCCTTCACCGTGGCGGGCGACCGCCCGCTGACGGTCATCGCCACCAACGAGGACGCGCGCGGGCGCGGCATCAAGGCCGGCGAGCTGGTGCGGGTCGCCGCCAAGACCCTCGGCGGCGGCGGTGGCGGCAAGGACGACGTCGCCCAGGGCGGCGGCTCCAACCCGGGTGCGGTCGGCGAGGCCATCGCCGCGGTGCGCGGCCTGGTCGCGGAGCGCGCCAACTGATGCTCGACCAGGAACAGGCACGGCCCTTCCGGCGGGGGCGGCGGATCGCCGTCGACGTCGGTGACGCCCGGATCGGGGTCGCTTCCTGCGACCCCGACGGGGTGCTCGCCACGCCGGTGGAGACCGTCCCCGCCGGAGTGAAGTCGCAGGCCAGGATCGCCGCCATCGCCGAGGAGTACGAGGCGATCGAGGTGATCGTCGGCCTGCCGCGCTCGCTCAGCGGCAAGGAGGGCCCGGCGGCGGAGAAGGTCCGCGCCTACGCCACCCGGCTGGCCAACCGGCTCTACCCGGTGCCCGTCCGGCTGGTCGACGAGCGGATGTCCACCGTCACGGCCACCCACGGGCTGCGCGCCTCCGGGGTCAAGGCCAAGAAGGGCCGCTCGGTGGTCGACCAGGCCGCCGCGGTGGTGATCCTGCAGACCGCCCTTGAGTCCGAACGGGTGAGCGGACGCCCGCCCGGTGAGAGCGTCGAGGCGGTCGGCTGACCGGCCTGATCTAACGTCCCGGTGAAGGGGCCCGTGCGGACGCGTCCGCACGGGCCCCTTGCTCGTTCCGGGACCGCCGAGGGGGCGCAATGACCGACCAGGACTTCACGCCCGGGCTCACACCCGGCCACCTCGGTGCGCCGGTGCTGGAACCCGAGGGCCGTCCGCCGGGTGCGCCCCGCCCTCGCCCCGATGCGCCGGATCCGCACCGCCGGCGCAACGGACTCGCCTGCGGACTGACCGCGCTCGCCCTCGTGGTCGTCTTCGGCGGGGCCGGTCTGACCGGGTACACCTGGCTGCAGGGGCAGCAGAAGCCGCCGGCCGCCGCCGACTACACGGGGGCGGGCACCGGCAACGTCCAGGTCTCGGTGCCCGAGGGCGCCGGGCTCACGCAGATCGCCTCCGCGTTGGTGCGCAACGGCGTGGTGGCCAGCTCACTCGCCTTCACCCGGGCGGCCAAGGGCAGCGCGGCCGCCGCCGGGCGGATCCAGCCCGGCACCTACACGCTGAAGCAGCGGATGTCGGCGGCCGCCGCGCTGGCGATCCTGGTCGACCCCGCCAACGCCAACGGCCTGACCATCCCCGAGGGCTGGCGCGGCAACCAGATCTTCACGGCGATCGACAAGAAGCTGAGCCTGCCCGAGGGCACCACCCAGCGGGCCGCGCAGGAGCAGGGCGCCGAGCTGGGCCTGCCGGAGTTCGCCAAGGGCAGCCCGGAGGGGTACCTCTTCCCCGCGACGTACAGCGTGACCGACGAGACCACCGCGGTCGACCTGCTGAAGCAGATGGTGGAGCGGGCCGGCAAGGAGTTCGCCCGGGACGACGCGGAGGTCGTCGCCCAGAACCTCGGGCAGAGCCTCTACGGGCTGGTGACCATCGCCAGCATGGTGCAGGGCGAGGCGGACAACACCGAGGACATGGCGAAGGTGGCCCGGGTGATCTACAACCGGCTGGCCAAGAACATGCCGCTGCAGCTGGACTCGACGATCAACTACGCGCTCGGGCGCTCGACCCTGAACACCACCGTCACCGAGACCAAGCTGGACTCTCCGTACAACACCTATCTGCACACCGGACTGCCGCCGACGCCGATCGGCAACCCGGGGCGGCAGGCGATCATGGCGGCGGTCGACCCGGCGCAGGGGGACTGGCTGTACTTCGTCACCGTGAAGCCGGGGGACACCCGGTTCACCGACAGCTTCGAGGTGCAGCAGCGCAACGTCGCCGAGTTCAACGCCGTCCGGGCCGCGCAGCCGAGCGCGTCGGCGAGTGCCTCGGCGGGCGCGTCGGCCGGTGCCTCCGAAGGGGCCGCCACCGGCCAGCCGGCGGGTACGCCGACCGCTCCGACCGGGCAGTGAGGGGACGTCGACCCTGCCGGGGGCCAGTCTGCGGTACGGTAACGTCTCCCTCCAGGCGATGCAGTAGCACGCCGGTTCGAGAATCAGCCGGGACGCCGTCCCGGACGGCCGGTCCGATCCTCCGGCCGTCTCCGTCGGTGTAAGGGGATCAATGACCGATCTGGGTCGGGGCTACGGCCCCCAGGGCTCCGAGCCGTGGCACCCCGGCGACCCCGGGTACGGTGGCCAGCAGCCGGTCCCCGGCCAGCAGGACGGGCAGTGGCAGCAGCATCCCCAGCAGCAGTACGGCGGGCAGGGCTTCGCGGACCAGCAGGGGTACCCGCAGCAGATGCAGCAGCCGGCGCAGCAGCAGGGCCAGCAGGGGTACGCGCAGCCGCAGCAGGGGTACCCGGGCGGTGGCCAGGCGCCGCAGCAGCCGCAGCAGCCCCAGCAGTACGGCGGCGGGCAGCAGTTCCCGCAGGGGCAGCAGCAGTACGGCGGCGGCCAGCAGGGCTACCCGCAGCAGGGCCAGGGCGGGCAGGGGTTCGCCGGGCAGCAGGGTTACCAGGATCAGCAGGGCTACCCGCAGCAGGGGTTCCCCGGCCAGCAGCAGAACTTCCAGGGGTACCAGGGACAGCAGCAGGGCCAGCAGGTCCAGCAGCAGGGCCAGCAGGGGTACGCGCAGCCGCAGCAGGTGGCCCAGCCCGGCGTGCCGCAGCCCGGGATGCCCCAGGCCGGGGCTGTGCAGCAGCCCGGTCAGCAGCAGGTGCCGCCGCAGCAGCCGGGCGGGCAGCAGCCCGGCGGCCGGGCCGCCCGGCGTCGCCAGGAGCCCGAGGCCCCGGCCGGGCCCGGTCCGGACGGCATCGACTGGGAGGCGGAGGCCGCCGCGCTGGAGGCCGGCGGCAGTCCGGTCGAGGCCGCGCCCGCGCACGACGAGGACGAGTGGGACGGCCACGAGGGCGACTTCGCCGAGACCGGCGAGGACGAGCACGGCGGCTTCCTCGGCGCGGAGGACAACTCCCGCGAGGGCAAGAAGAAGCGCAAGGAGAAGGGCAAGAAGTCCGGTCGCCGCAACGGTGGCGCGTGCCTGTTGGTCGCGCTGGTGATGCTCGGCGGCGTCGCCGGCGGCGGCTGGTGGGGCTACGGCTTCTACCAGGACCACTTCGGCCCGCCCCCGGACTTCACCGGCCAGGGCAACGGCTCGGTCACGGTGGAGATCAAGAAGGGCGCCGTCGGGGCCCAGATGGGCATGACGCTGAAGCAGGCCGGCGTGGTCAAGAGCGTCGAGGCCTTCACCCAGGCGTGCGCGAAGAACCCGAAGTGCACCACCATCCAGTACGGCACCTACACCATGCCCAAGGAGATGTCGGGCGAGGCCGCCGTCACGAACCTCGTGGAGGCGAACGGCGGTGAGAAGCTGATCGTCCAGGAGGGACTTACGGCCGCCGCCACCTACGTCAAGATCGACGAGAAGCTGGGGTTGCCCAAGGGCACCACGGCCGACGTGGCCAAGGCCCAGATCGGCAGCCTCGGTCTGCCCGCGTACGCCGGCGGCAACATCGAGGGCTTCCTCTGGCCGGCCCGCTACTCGATCGCCGCGGGCATGAAGCCCGAGGACCTGCTCAAGCAGATGATCAAGAACGCCGTCGACCGCTACGCGGGCCTGGACGCGGAGGCCTCCAAGATCGGCCTCAAGACCGGCTACGACGTGGTCATCGAGGCGAGCATCCTCCAGGCCGAGGGCAACAACCCGGAGGACTTCGCCAAGATGGCCAAGACCATCCAGAACCGGCTGGCCGACAAGGGCAAGATCGACGGCAAGCTCGGCATGGACACCACGCTGCAGTACTCGCTGGGCCGCAAGGTGCTGGACAAGAAGGACATCAACGACGGCTCCAACAAGTACAACACCTACGTCAACGCGGGCCTGCCGCCGGGGCCGATCTCCAACCCGGGCGACGCGGCCCTCAATGCGGTGCTGAACCCCGCGGACGGGAAGTGGCTGTACTTCATCGCGATGGACGCGAAGACCACCCGCTTCTCGGAGACGGACAAGGAGTTCGCGGCCAACGTCGAGGAGTACTGCAAGGCGGCCGGCCAGGGCTTCGACAAGGTCGCCGTCCACTGCACCACCAAGTAGCCCTGACGGGCGAGTCGTTCACGGAGAAGCAGCGTTGACCAGCAAGCACCGGGCCGGCGTCCTCGGCTCGCCGATCGCCCACTCGCTCTCGCCGCACCTGCACCGGGCCGCCTTCGCGGCGCTCGGGCTGGACGGCTGGCGCTACGACGCCTTCGAGGTGGACGAGGCCGGGCTGCCCGCCTTCCTCGACGGTCTGGACGAGGCGCAGTGGGCGGGCCTGTCGCTCACCATGCCGCTGAAGCGGGCGGTCATCCCGCTGCTCGACGAGGTGAGCGCGACCGCGCGCTCGGTCGAGGCGGTGAACACGGTGGTCTTCACCGCCGACGGGCGGCGCACCGGGGACAACACCGACATCCCCGGCCTGGTCAACGCGCTGCGCGAGCGCGGCATCACCGAGGTGGCGGGTGCGGCGGTGCTGGGCGCCGGGGCGACCGCCTCCTCGGCGCTGGCGGCGCTCGCCCAGATCTGCACCGGCGAGGTGACGGTCTACGTCCGCAGTGCCGAGCGGGCCCGGGAGATGGCCGCGCTCGGCGAGCGCCTGGGCCTGGTCGTGCGGACCGCCGACTGGGAGCGGGGCGCCGAGGCGCTCGCGCAGCCGCTCACCGTGTCCACCACGCCGGTGGGGGCGACGGACGTGTTCGCCGACGCGCTGCCGGCCGCCCCCGGCGCGCTGTTCGACGTGCTGTACCACCCGTGGCCGACGGCGCTGGCCGCCGCCTGCGCGGAGCGCGGCGCCGCCGTACTGGGCGGCCTGGACCTGCTCGTCCACCAGGCGGTGCTGCAGAACGAGCGGTTCACCGGGCGGACGCCCGGTCCGCTGGAGGCCATCCGGGCCGCGGGCGAGGCGGCACTCGCCACCCGCTGACGCGGTCGCCGGAGTGGCAGGTCGTGCCACTGTGGCGTGTTGTGCCAAGCGGGCAGTTCGTGGCAGGTCGGCAGTTCATGCCGAGCGGGCAGGTCGTGCCAGGTCGGCAGTTCGTGTCCGGACGGCGTGCCGTGTCAGGTGGGCGTGCCGTGCCACTGTGGCGTGTCGTGCCAGGTCGGCGTCCTGTGCCGGTCCGGCAGGGCGTGCCGCGGGGCTGCGCCCCGCCGGTGCGGCCCGGGCCGTGCGCGGAGGCCCGGCCGTCGGCCCCGGTACCCGTCCGAGGGTCGACCGGTTGCTGTCCGTCACCCGGACTCTGCTCCCGGGCACGCCGACGGCATGAAAGGATTCGGGGGAGAAGGCACGCCCGGGCGGGCCGCGGCTGGGGCCGTGGCCGGTCCGCTGACGAAGGAGCTCCGTTGGGTACGTTGCGCTGGCTGACGGCGGGGGAGTCGCACGGTCCCGCACTCGTCGCGACGCTGGAGGGCCTGCCCGCCGGCGTTCCGGTGACC